>JBAZHY010000209.1:0-4663 GCA_041652175.1 Pedobacter sp. | reverse complement strand
TATATAAAATTGTTTTTTAACCTTAATTGTAAGAAAATGGCATTTGAACTACCTGCGTTAGCATACGCAACAGACGCGTTAGAACCGCATATCGACAAGATGACTATGGAAATTCACCATGGTAAACATCATCAGGCATATGTTGATAATCTCAATAAGGCATTAGCCGGTACTGAGGGAGAAAATCAGAAACTGGAGAATATCATGGCGAATATTTCTAAATTCCCGATGGCGGTAAGAAATAATGGTGGCGGACATTATAACCACACTCTATACTGGTCAATCATGTCTCCAAACGGAGGCGGTAAACCTGAAGGTGAATTGGCAAAAGCAATTGATGCTGCTTTTGGTTCATTCGATGATTTTAAAAAGAAATTTGCTGAAGCAGGAGCAACCCGTTTCGGATCCGGATGGGCCTGGCTTTCTGTTTCTGCTGATGGTAAATTACAGGTGAGCTCTACCCCTAATCAGGATAATCCTCTGATGGATATTGCAGAGGTAAAAGGAACACCCATACTTGGGATGGATGTTTGGGAACATGCTTACTATTTGAAATATCAGAATAAACGCCCTGATTATATTGCTGCATTCTGGAATGTGGTAAACTGGGCGGCAGTTGCTGACAGATTTTCAAACGCAAAATAATTTTGCTCTAAGATCAAAAAGGGTGAGGTAGTATTAATACCTTACCCTTTTTCTTTAAATATCTATGAGTAGATTTCAAGAATCTCTTTCTTTTTTTTACTTCTCATTCTTTTTGGAATAACTTCAGAAATCTCCTTTTCAAATGCCATGATGAGTTTCCTCTTCAGGAAATTACGATGAGTGACTATACTGATTTCACGTGTGGGTTCAGGAGATTTAAAATAACGGACACAGTCGAGTTGCTTTATTGTAAAATCACTTATTGAAAGTTCAGGTAATAAGGTTACGCCCTTGTTCATCTCAACCATCCGTTTCAGGGTTTCAACGCTGTCTGTATTATATTCAAAGGTTTTAAGTTTGTCGGATTTTTTTCGGTTGCATATATTAATTACCTGATTCCGCATACAATGCCCTTCATTCAGTAGCCACAGATCATCGGGACTAATATCTTTTGCCGATAAATTCTTTTTATTAATCAGTTCACTTGATTTAGAAAGATAAGCTACAAATGATTCATAAAAAATGGGTGTTTCATGGAGACTTTTATCTTCCAGAGGGGTGGAAAGTATTCCGCAGTCAAGAAGACCATTTTTTAATTCCTGAATGATCTGATCGGTCATATATTCCCATATTACCAGCTGAACGTTTGGATATTTTTCCATAAATGCAGAAATCACTTTAGGCATCAGATAAGGAGCGATTGTTGGAATTATACCAATCCTCAACTCACCTGAAACTACGCTCTTCTGATTATTGATCAGCTCCTTTATTTTATAACTTTCCTTTAAACTAATTCTGGCCTGCTCAATAATATCAGCCCCGATTTCAGTCGGCGTAATAGGTTGCTTACTTCTGTCGAAAAGTTTAACTCCTAATTCATCTTCCAGCTTTTGCACCTGCATACTAAGAGTAGGTTGTGTCACAAAGCATTTCGCTGCAGCAAGTCCGAAACTTCGGTAAGTATCGATTGCAACAATGTATTCCAGCTGTACTAAAGTCATAGTATAGATTTTAACTATGCAAATATAGTTATTATCGATTTTATCTATATCGATTTTTTTATGCAAATTAATCAGTTTTGTAAGTCTTATAATTATATGGTCCCTTTCGTTAATACTCCCAAGTAGAGTCTGCATAAATGGTAATTTAATTTTGCGTAACCAGATAATAAATTACCAATTGTAATCTATCCAAAATCCCGGATATATTCGGGATTCTGCTTTTTAAGCCTAGCGGGATTTTGTTTACTTTTGAATACGGATTGCAAAAAATGGAAGAAATTAAAACTACCCGGATAAATAAATATTTAAGTGAGATTGGTTATTGTTCGCGAAGGGCAGCAGATCAGCTTATTATCGAAAATCGGGTTACGATTAATGGTCTCGTTCCTGAAATGGGAACCAAGATAGTGCCCGGTGATATCGTAAAAGTGGATGGTAAGCTGGTTTCGGAACCACAGGAGAAACCCGTGTATATTGCCTTTAATAAACCTGTGGGAATTGTATGTACAACTGATACCAGGGTAGAGAAAAATAATATTATCGATTATATCAGATATCCCAAACGGATTTTTCCAATCGGGCGTCTGGATAAACCGAGTGAGGGCCTGATTTTGCTGACAAGCGATGGAGATATCGTTAATAAGATCCTGCGCGCACGTAACAATCACGAGAAAGAATATATAGTGAGAGTTAACAGGCCCATCACTCATGATTTTTTAAAGCAAATGAGAAGTGGTGTACCTATTTTGGATACGGTAACAAGAAAGTGTACTGTTGAGCAGATTGATCAAAACCAGTTCCGAATTATCCTGACACAGGGACTTAATCGTCAGATCAGACGTATGTGCGAATATCTTGATTATAAAGTATTAAAACTCAAAAGAATCCGGATAATGAATATTAAACTTGATATTCCAACCGGTAAATGGAGATACCTTACAGATACCGAGTTTAGGGAGATTGGTCGCCTGATTTCTAATTCTTCAAAGACTCAACCTGAAGATTGATGATTTTCCCGTTAGCTATCAGATAGTTTAATTTTATAGGTAATAATCCCGTTAAAAGACTATTTCAGAAGATTAGTTGCCTCATCAGGAAATACAACAAAAGGTTTAAAGTTTTTTGCTTCCTCAATATCCATGATGGCATATGAAATAATAATAATTACATCACCCTTCATTACTCTGCGTGCTGCCGCACCGTTAAGAACAATTTCTCCGCTTCCTCTTTTCCCGGGAATGGTATAGGTTTCAAATCGTTCACCGTTATTGTTATTGACAATCTGCACCTTTTCACCATCAAGTATTTGAGCAGCGTCCATTAAATCCTTATCTATAGTAATGCTACCGATATAGTTAAGGTCTGCGTCAGTTACTTTAACCCTGTGAATTTTTGATTTTAATATGTGAACTTGCATACTGCAAAGTTAGTTATTTAATAGAATAGTTGAATTAATCAATTTGGGATATTTGGTTGGTAGTGTAAACAGCTGACATAATAATGGTTAATGTAATATTTGATGCTAAGGATTGAAAAAATCTGTTTAGAAATAAGATAACAATAAATGAGTCATTAATAACTGATCAATGGTAAAGATCGCAGGGATTTCCTAACGTTAACAGGACTATGGGCTACTGTTCACAATTTAAATAGTGAGAATAGGATATTCAAATGAAGTAATTCAAAAGGTTTTGGCCAGTAATATTATGCAGACGGTGAGAGCAGCTTTCAAAAGAAGATACAATGAAGAAATAACCAGTCTTATTTAATCGGATTAAACCTCTTTGTAAAATTATTTATTGGTTTTTAGCGACAAATAAAGATTTAAAAATATGCCGGTAAGAAATGTCACTCATATATCCGAAGAAAACATATTTTCCTCTAGCTACATTTTTACCCAATCCGGGACAGTATATTGTTGCAAAAAGTCAGACAAAGAGGTAAAGAAATCCGCCGATCGCAGTTCAGATTAAAAATGGGATTCTACCATTATTTTGTGTACAATCCGTACTTTTTCACAATGAAGTATTTGAGCAGTACCTACCAAATCTTCATCTATAGTATGCTCCTATTATAACTCAGATCTGTATCGAGTTACTTAAACTCTGTGAATTTTTGATTTTAATATAGGTAACTGCATTAGACAAAGCTATTTATTTAAGAGGGTTAATTAGTTTAAAACCTCATTAATATTACCATGACAAGGATTAGAGATGTTGTGCAGTTTATACTGATTTTTTGGATCTGATAAACAGTAAGTATGAGTGGATGAAAGAAAGCTACTATATCAGGTCTGAATTTTATAGCATTAAATTAATGTCACCTGCGCTTTCTAAGCGAACATATAACCCACTGACTTTCAATTTAGTTCCCCGATAACGTTTTCGATAACGTTACCGCTCTTTTATTACCTCATTTATATATGTTGGAGATGATTTATCATTAATTTGGTTAAACAGTTATGCTGAAAATTGCATAATACTGAACAGTTTGAAGAATGTAATTCTGCCAAGAAATAAATTTTATAATGAATAATAAACTAAACCTAAAAACTCTAACAAATGAAAAGTAAAAAAAGTAAATGGATTATT
Source organism: Pedobacter sp. (assembly GCA_041652175.1). Lineage (GTDB taxonomy): Bacteria > Bacteroidota > Bacteroidia > Sphingobacteriales > Sphingobacteriaceae > Daejeonella. Next base: position 426 of record JBAZHY010000209.1, on the reverse strand, counting down.
TGGCCCTTTCTGGGTATTATGATTCTATCTCTAATTTTTCTATGTCCATCGCAGTTAAAGGCGCAAAATCAAAGAGAAATTAAGGGGACGGTTTTAGATAACCTTACACGTACTAGTTTGCCTGGTGTCAGTGTAATGGTAAAGGGAACAAACCGCGGAGTCTCAACAGGCCTGAATGGAGAATTCATTATAAGTGTTAAGGAGGGCGATGTACTTGTTATTTCGTTTATAAGTTATGAAAAGCAAGAGATTATTGTAGGAAACCAAAACACGCTTAATATACTTTTAAAAGAAAGCTCGTCAGAAATGGAAGAGGTTGTAGTAGTAGGATACGGTACTCAGCGTAAAGCTACATTAACGGGTTCAGTAGCAAGTATTTCTAATAAAGAACTTAAAAAGAGTCCAACTACAAATTTAAGTAATTCA
>JBAZHY010000208.1:0-4675 GCA_041652175.1 Pedobacter sp. | reverse complement strand
CTCCGAAATGCCCGACCTCCAGTCACGGCCGCTAAGTGTATTTAAAAAAAGTTCATCATTAAATACTGCAACCGGAGGGGCGAATGTTCCCAGAAAATTTTTCTTCCCAAAATAATTAATCCCATTCTTTACTCCGATTCCGGAATCGTTCTGGGAAAGAACAGTAGTTGGAATACGTATATGCCTGATTCCCCTGTGCGATACAGCGGCAGCATAACCTACAAGATCAAGAACAGAACCTCCTCCAACTGCTGCTATATAAGAATGTCTGTCAATCTTATGTGTGTTTACAGCCTCCAGAATCTGATCAAAGTATTGAGTATCATTCTTGACCTGTTCTCCTCCCGGAACGAACAAAATTTCAGGAATAAGATTTACAGCCTTGTAAACCGTAAAATAAGCATTGATCTGATCAGAAACAGCCCGTCCAACCCCCTCATCTATCACAAAGAGAATTTTCCTTGGACGGCCATCTGTTTTTAAAAAATCATTTATGAGAGGATTAGAGAGATCAAAAAGATCCGATGTAAAATAAACTTTGTATTCAAACTTAACAGAAAAAGATTGTTGCAGGTATTTCATAGAATATGACTCATTCTGAAAAGAAATGAGATAATTTTTATTGAGTAAATATAGTTTTCTTTAAGTAACCGCAAAACGCTTTGCAAACAGTAATGATAATGGGAGTAGTGCTGCTATCAAACATGCACCAATCAAAAAACCTGAAGCAGCAGCCCAGGCTGCATCCATCAGAATTAAAGATATAACTCCGGCCTTCACTGCTTTCCCGATATTTTTTCCAATCGGCTCCTGAATTGCCACGAATAATGGCTTGTAAATCATATAAGCGAACAAAATAATAAACAAACCTGATCCTAATAACTCTCCCTGTACCCATGAATGATACAAAACAGCACCGATAACCAGCAAATAGAAAACAGCTCCCAAATAAAGCTTATTCCTGTTTGATCCATGAACTTCTCCCTGACTGATCATGGTGATTGAGAAGATATAAATCAGAGGTATCAGACCTAAAAAGTAAAAATTCTGAAGGGATAAGGTAATTATGCTGATTCCAAGCAAAAGATTCAATCCCCTGCAAACCCCCATGTTCAGGGGACCCCAAAAGGCATGGTGCTTTCCGAATTTATCATAAATAATGGCGAATACTGCAATTAAAAATGCAATTATTCCTGACCATACTGAAAATGCAAAAGCCGCAAAAACCCCAATCATCAATAATACAATTCCTAGCACTACAGCTTCTGTTAAACTTATATCGCCTCTTGGAATAGCACGTTCGGGTCTTTCTATCCTATCAAGATCTGCATCAAAAACATCGTTGAAAACGATCCCGCCTCCGTACAATCCAATGGTTGACAAACAAAGAAAAAATACCGGAAGTATTTGGGGAGCCTCCACCAAAAAATATCCTGAAACAAAAATACCTGCCAATACATCTGCAACTGAAGTCACAATATTTGCAGGGCGCATCAGTCGCAGATATACTCCGGCCTTAGTCACTCCGTTAGGAAATTATAATGGACGACTTATCTGTCCGGGGTACTTGTCCGCCTCTCAGAACAGTATTACCTTCAAATCTTTCGGTCTGATCAATTTGCTGAGGGCTTGTAAAATCCTTTTCATCAATCTGTCCGCTTTGTGCAAAAGCAGTAATTGCATTTGAATAGGTAATCTTCCGGATATCCTCATCACTGATACCCCTTAATTTCATAAGGGCTGCAGTTTTAGGCACTGCCAGAGGATCGCTAATCCCCCAATCGGCTGCCGAATTAATCATGATCCGTTCTGAACCATATTGCCTGCTCAGCTCCACCATCCGTTCATTTCCCATTTTGGTAAATGGATATATGGTAAAGGCGGCCCAGAATCCGCGATCAAGCACTTCTTTAACCGTTTCTTCAGTATTATGATCAACAATGACCATATGAGGATCAAGCCCATGCTCTATGGCAATATCCATACTGCGTTGTGTTCCCCTCTTTTTATTGCGGTGAGGAGTATGTATCTGCACTGGAAGTCCGGCCTCTTTAGCCAGCTCCAACTGCAATCTGTAATATTTTTCTTCGGCAGCGGTCTGATCGTCAAAGCCTATTTCACCTACTCCTACCACTCCTTCCTTATAAACAAATAGCGGAAGAATTTCCATTACCTCTTCAGCCAGTTTTTCATTATTGGCTTCGCGCGAATTCAGACCAATCGTACAATAATGTTTAATGCCGAACTGAGAGGAACGGAATCTTTCCCATCCTACAAGGCTGCTGTAATAATCCCGGAAACTGTCAATACCCGTTCGCGGTTGTCCTAACCAGAAAGCAGGCTCAATTATTGCTAGCACTCCTGCATCGGCCATTGCCTGATAATCATCAGTAGTACGCGAACTCATATGGACATGAGGATCAAAAAAATTCATCCCTTTAATGATCTCAAGATCCATCTTTTCTATCGGGGCCAAAGGCCTCTTGTCTTCAAATGAATGGCTACAACACATTTCTACTCTGTTTAATATTTCAGTCTTCAGGACTCAATGAATCCCAGTTAAGTTCTTTATTTTTAATGGCAGCTAAAAACTCAGGATACTCCTCCAGCATATCTGCTGCAGGCCGAAAATCTGAAGAGAATAAAGTAAGTGCAGCTGCCTGCATTTCTCTTTTACTTCCGTTCTGAATTACCTCTTTAAGGTTATTCAGCAAATTTTCATCCATAAATTTAGCAGTGAGCCTCCACAGCAATGGATTTATCTTCCGGCCGGCAGCTTTACGCTCGTTCACATAATCAGAAATGGTAGTAGTCAGATCAGCATTAGCACGCTCATCCAGTCCGATAATCCGGTTAACATTTTTATCGGTAAAAAATGCCCTCATTACCAACTGATTCCAGGCATTTTCATCCAGATAATCGGAAGGATATGGATTATCATACATTACTGCTTCAAGAACAGAACCGATATTACTCCTAACCCCTTCTGCGCACCTCATTTTCCAGTTATCTGCCCAGGCAAGAAACGGAAGTGCTGAATAAAGAGCAACAAGTTCTGAAACTTCAGCTGTGAGAAAAAGGTTCTCAATAGTCTTCCCGTATGTTAATTGATCTGTAGCATCCAGATTAACGATCAGATAAAGACGTCCCAGACGATCAGCAGTCCAGTTTTTAAGAGTTAAGCCTGGCTTAATCCGACTAATTTCCTCCGAGAACTTATCACTAATGGTTATAACTGATTTTCCGGTCTTACGCGGCATCAGAACAAATGCGGTATTAAAATCTGCAGGTTTTCCTGTATTAATTTTTTCGTTTAACCAGGCCCAGACTTCAGAGCTTAGGGTTGAACGGGTAAGTTCCGTAAGGATTAGCCTTAATCTATCTGCATCGTAATCAAACATAGCCCAATATTACTTTAAAAATTACTCCTGTGGTAATGATTTCCTGCGAAATTTAAAAAAAATCATACAGATTATTTATGACCTTTATCACTATTGTATGGTTCTCTAGTGAATTCTCTATAAATCCTGCTATGAATTTTTAGCCCAACAACAAAGCCTGTAGAATAGAGGAGTCAGAAGATTCTTCATCATTGTTTTTTGATGTCAGATTGCAGCAGATACAGATCTATATTTAAGGTCTTGGCGTAATAGGAACGAAAAACGGGATAAAAAGCAATGCAACAGATTTTCAATCAGAAAAGTCTTTAATCAAATTTGTTATGAAATATTTTGTACAAAACACGGATTATTTCAGATGAAGTCATGAGTCGGTAACCCGCAATTCAGGAGCAATCAGGCTATAAAATAATTCAATGCCAGTGCTGCTGCAATGATTAGCAGACCAAAAAATTCGCGGGTATTCTCAATATAGGGTTTAGTAGCCTGCATGCTTTCAGTCAGGCTTGGCTGTTTATACTTCAGTATCCAATCGCGGACGCCGTCCTTGGTAAAGAAAAGAATAAGAGCATAAATCAGATAAAATGTAATTAGAAACAAATAAGTCAAAGGATAATACATCCCGAATCCGGCAAGTCCGCAGAGTACCGAAGCAGCCATATAGATGGGTACCCAAAGCCAGAAATCTTTGTCATTCAGATTAAACCAGGCAAAGACAAGGAATGAGAGGCAGAAGATAAAATTAATGATTATCAATAACATATTCCTAAATTAATACATCTCTCCGAATATAAGAATTCAGGATGATTTTTATGACAGATTTTAAGCCAGAAACAGTATTAAGTGAATATAAATCATAAGATTTTGACACAAAAACTTATGGTAAGCAAAATATGCATGCCTTTTCAATGCTGATCGTTCCGGATAAATACGCAAAGACATTATTTATTAATTTCTGATTCCTCTCCTGAATCAATGTTCAAAACAAAAACTATACTTAATATTTTAAAACTCCTGGGTATATAAAACACTTGTCTTCAGATCTACTCTGTTGACTTTCTCCCCAATATGCGGGGCAAGTCAACAGATATCATTATCCTATCGCCAACAAAATTATTTCAATCAACTGAAAATCAAATAATTACATATTCATATGAATTTGGCATCATTCTTAATCTTATGGCATTAGATATTTATTTATTAATCTAAAAAAACAATGCCATGAAAAAAATGATTTTATCAGCAGCTATTTTAGCATGTACCGGGTTTACAGCTTT
>JBAZHY010000207.1:0-4695 GCA_041652175.1 Pedobacter sp. | reverse complement strand
CGTACTCTCATTAATAAAATCACGATGATTAAACTCGTTGAAAGCATAGGTTGCACTGAAGTTTTCAACATCCCAGAGCCTGGTTTTACTATCGGGATTTGTTTTTATCTTCCTGACATTGGTAAAGTTGATACTCTTACGCGAAGTAAAATCTTCGGTTATAAAACGCAGGGAATCCCTCACTTCTTTCGTTGAGTTTTTAAGGGTGGTTTTAAACTCAGTATCCTGATTTCTGGGATCATACTGCGGTGAGCCTATCTGCTTTGAGAAATTCACATACATCGGAACCTTAATACCTGTACGCTCAGGGAAAAATTTACCAAGCTCTGCATTACCCGAAATATCAAAGAACACATCATCATTACGATTACGTTCACTTACCCTGCGGTCGATGGAACCAAAACCAACCGTGCTCACATTTCCCGAAACAGTAACATCAGCAAAATCAGCGAGTTTTGCATTCATTCTTGCTGTAGCGGCCCATCCTCCCCTTTCATCAAAATCAGTTAGCCTTAATTCATTGAACCAGACCTGAGCTGATTTGTCCATGCCGTCATCTAAACCCGGATTAGCAGAATTTCGCAGTGGATTCCGAACACCAAGCATATACACGCGCACCTTACTCAAATCAGGCTGACCCTTCACTGTGATCACATTTACTCCGTTCTGATAAATGAACGGACGGTTAATCGGCCATGGCTGGCCATTCAGCACAGCCTTGTTTCTGGCTGCTTTAGCTTCAAGAAATAAACGCAGTTCCACATCCAGCTTATTCTGTTCAGGCCAGATTAATCCCGGGGCATTGGTTCCCGGATTCGTAACCTTCAGCGGAATCTCATAATCGTAATAGTTATCCTGATTATCTGTCCCAACTCTCAGGAAAGCACGAAGGTCATTATCCCTCAACTGATCTCCTTCAGCATGAATAAACATTTCCATACGTTTATAAGAACGGAAATCGTTAAAGGTTGTCCGGAAAGCTGCCCGGCCATAGCCATCTCTCAGATTTCGGACAGAAAGGGCGAGGGATTGCTCATTCTGACGCGACTCTCCGCGGAAATTGGTAAAGTCGATTTCCCTGGTAATTCCCGGAGGCAGAACATAAGGTATAGGAGTTCTTTTTCCGTTTTCCTCAATATTTACCGTACTTACATCAATTGATGAATTATCTAATGCCGGATTGACCAATGCCGGGTCGGCAATTACCTTGGTTGGATTATTCTCTGCATTATACCTCCTCCACTCGCCGCGTACCAGCTGTAGTTTAGCCAGACGCATCACGGTTGTATCTGCAAAATCAGTCATGAACATCCTGATAAAACGGATAGATTTAAAATCTTCAATATTTCCTACTTTCTGCAGATAATCAGAAACTGGGATTTTAAACTGAATCCACCGTACAGTTTCCTGCTTGCCATTGGCCAGTTTAACATTTGCATTCACAATATCAGTGATATAATTCTGACCAACCTGAAGAAGATCCTGCGGGCGGACAGATATTTTATACTGAAAATATTCATCAGCCTGAGTCGAATTATTATCACGATTGATATCCTCCCCGTCAGGGAAAGAAGTGGCGGCAGTATTTTCTATTCCGGTTTGATCCAGCGATTGCTGAGGGGTTTTAGAGTTACCTTCGCTATTATTGTAGCGTTCGTATCTTTTCAGAATTCCGGCATTAGCCTGATCCAGATTGGAACCGCGGTAGTATTGATAATCATCGGATGCAGGATCGGCTGCAAGAATCTGTGCCGCCTGCGGATTTAAACCGGCCTGTACCTGATTGAGGAAAGAACCAAAATGCACTCTTTCTTCATCTGTACTCAATCCGTCAATACCCACATCCTGAAACTGGCGGGCCGTGGGGTTATTATCAAAAGCCTGAATCACAGGCTGCAGTTTTGGCACCTTACCCCAAACCGTCTGATCTGTTTTTGCAATATTCCCATCTACGGGCAGACCGTTTTCCAGACTCTTTCTACCATCTTTCAGAATATCTTCAGTAATATTACCAAGGTTGAAGTACAAATCGCCGCCTTTTGCAGTTTTATTATAAATAAATGGATCTAACATCCACATTTCAACAAACTCAATATTCAGTGATTCAAAATCATTGGTTTCGAGTTTTCTGAAAATACCTCCCCAGCGACTTCTCGGATTAGTTAATGTTCCATCCTGGGCCAGACCGCTTGTTGTAAAGTTATAGGGTCCCCGGATCGTCGGATAATAAGCAAGATCAAAGGTTGGAAGCAATATTGCCTGACCGGTATTTGACTCTTTGAAAGGAAAAACCTCCCGCTCAAATACCTGACGGACATAATGATTGGATAGCTCATTCTTATCCCTGCGGATATTTTCAGGAGTCAGTGAATTTCCGGTGATATAGAATATCGGATCAACATTATAAAAGGCAAGCCTTGCACGATTGTATCCATAGGCCAGATCATTATTCAATCGTGATTCAGGAAACATTTGTGGCGTTCCGGCAATCTGCCAGGATATCGCGCTCTTAATATCAATAAGCGAACGGCTGGCTTCAAAATCATCGAGGTAACTGGCGCCATTACGACTGCCGGCAAAATTCAAAGCCCTTGGATGACCGGGGATCAGATTAGCATATTCTCCACTGAAAGTAATGCTGGATGCTTCCTTGGTATTAATAAACGGAATCTTGTCGACCATTCGGGTAAGCCATCTGGAAGGTGAATTATAATTAATATCCAATCCCCAGATAGAATTGGAAATTGCCTCCTCACCAATGTTTACTTTTTGAGTCAGGGGTTTCTCTGTAAGGTTCATAAATGTGCCTCCCAGATTCAGTTTATTATTTACGCGATAATCAAATCTAGATCCCGTTAGTGATCGCTGCTGAAGTCCGAAAAGCTCATTATTTTCAAGTTTAATCCGAATCTGCTGACCTGAATTCAACAATGCCTGATTCAGGATACGAACCAGACCGATATTATAATCTACGGTGAAATCTACTCCTTCCTGCAAAGGCAGGGTACCGGCCACTACCTGCACAGAGCCCGGCGGAACATTAATAGCGTTCAGCTGAAACTCAGAACCACCCTGCGACTGGTAGGTACCTTTGATCCTGTAGCGGTTAAGTTTGGCAAATAATTGCTGTGCAATCACTTTCGTTGAATCATAAAGCGGCTGAAAAGAATATTTATCAATCAGGTTTCTCTCGCTTACCGGATCAAACCTTTTGGCAAGATCAGAGCCAAAAGGCTCTACCAGGGGGAATGTAATCCTCCCGTTCAGGGGATCGATAGTTATCCCTTCCAGAAAATCAAAATAGCCATCAGGTTTACGATCATTCTGCTGGTTCAGATTATCCAGATTAGTCATCTGAATCCATAATTTTCCATTGGTATTATTCCCCTCTGTGATCTGCGGATTTTCTATACCGGTATTTTCATCAAGGCGGAAAATATTTAAACGAAAATCATTTCTGCTTATCTGGTAAGCACCCAAAGCATAAATGTTTTTCATCATCAGATCCCAGGTTGGCAAACTGGTCTTCAGTGTTTCATTTTTCAGCAATTTGACATAGAGCAACTCAGGATTCGAATTGTTCACCGATACATCCGTTGAAAATTCCCCTACCTGATATTCTACTCCGTTTACGGTGTAACGGAAAGCAACAGCAAGAACCTCATCCGCATTCAAAGCAGTATTCAGGGAGATATAACCCAGTCGCGGGTTCAGGACAAATTCCTTATCTGTTAAGTTTCTGGCAAAGGTAAGCTTGGCAAAATTATCTGTCCCCCCACCTCCTGCCTGAAAGAAATTACCTGCTTCATTTGAATTGGTAAGTCTTACTCCCGGAGGTAATACCTGAAGCAGGTTATTGGATTGCTGGGTAAAACCCGGTCCGCTGAACCCCGCAGGATAAACCGAATAACCTGATCCTCCCTGAATCTGTAAGGTATTGTAAACTTTGTTTTCTCCAAGATCAAGCAAGGCAAGGACATCCCTTGAATTTACCGTGCTGTTCGCCCTGTTGGTTACCCAGACTTCAATTTTAGTAATATTGATATTAGAGCTGTTCAGTGGAATATTGGCAAGCGCTTTATTATAATTATCCCTGAAAAACCGGGCAAGGAAATAATGCTTGTTAGTCTCGTAATTATCTGCCGAAATACTGAATTCGTTTTGTTGCGAACCATTCGTGATGGTAATTTCCTTCTGCTGGGACTTTTGCTGAGAAAAAATACTGGTTACATTCAAGCGCCCAAACTGCAGCTGGGTTTTTAATCCAAAAAGTGCCTGACTTCCGCTAATCAATGATGAGCTTAAAGGAAGGCTAACGTTTCCGGCTTCGATCTTTTTGATGATCTCATCGTCCTTTCCGGTATAATCAAGCTTTATCTGGTTCTCAAAATCAAACTGGGCTTCAGTATTGTAATTGGTGGTAATCTTCATCTTCTCACCAATCTGCCCGACTACATTCATCTGTATCCGCTGATCAAAATCAAAGTTCCCCTGTCTGCGCTGCCGCTCGTTAAACATAGGGTTCTCATTACGACTGAGTCTGCCGGAGAATGTCAGATCTGCCGATCCCTGCGGCCTGATCTCAATGGTATTTCCACCAAATAATTTTTCAAAAGATTTACTATTGATCTTTACCGGAGGAATAAAGCCAGGTTCGCGTGCCTCAGCAAGGGGCAGGTCAGCCAGCTCCCGCCA
>JBAZHY010000206.1:0-4701 GCA_041652175.1 Pedobacter sp. | reverse complement strand
AAGCGCATTAGGCTGAGCTTCATTAACGAATAGCGGTTCTTTACCCATTAGAATTCCGAACTGTTCTGCCAGCCACCTCACCGATAAAGTTTCAGGTCCGGTAACATTCAGAATATTGGCTGGAACCTGACAATGAAGCAATGAACGTATAGCTATCTCATTTGCATCTCCCTGCCAGATTACATTTACGTTTCCTGTAGTCAGATCAATAGGCCTGCCTTCATTCACTGATTTTGCAATTTCAAGAAGCACTCCGTAACGAAGATCAATCGCATAATTTAAACGATAGATCAGAGTTGGAATCTGATATCTTTCTGAGAAATACTGAAAAACACGCTCTCTTCCCAGACATGATTGTCCGTATTCACCTACAGGTGCCGGAGTATGTTCTTCAGAAAGACCACCTGAACCAATCGGAGTAAAAGGATAAACATTACCGGTAGAAAATGCCACAATGCGGGAATTCTTATATCTTTCAGCTACTCGCCCGGGTAAATAAGAATTCATAGCCCAGGTAAAGGGTTCCTTACCGGTAGTACCAAACTTAGTTCCTGCCAGATATAGGATATTAGGTGCATCAGGTAATGCTGCAAGATCTTTTTCATTCAGCAAATCAGCTGATATCGTCTCAATACCATCCGCCTCAAGCTCTTCACGGGTTCCTGCTTCAGAGAATCGTGAAACGCCAATAATTCTTTTATTAATTCCGGCACGTTCAATAGCTCTACGAGCCAGTTTAGCCATACTTGGCCCCATTTTCCCACCAACACCTAATAGAATTATATCTCCTTCGATCCTGGTGATATCATTTACCAATGCATCTGTCGGCTTCAGTAACTCTTGTTCTAGCGCTTCTAATTCAGTCATTTTATACTATTATTTAAGAAATTCATTAAAATCAGTCCGGGATTCAAATCTTTAAATTACCCGAACCAAGGTCTGAAATTACAAAACTATTCCATGCCTCTGACAGACAATCTTCACAAAACTGTATCTGAAACAGGAAATGCTCTGTATTATTTGCCTTTTGCCATTTCTGCCGCCAGAGTAGTTGTGTAATACTTTGAGAGCATATTAGGTATTTCCCAATCAGGTAATTTACCTCCTTTGATATAGTTCAGATAATTTTTCACCACTTCCGCGAAATGCTCTTCATGCGGCACCTTGTATTTTTCAGGAATGATTACCTCCCATAAATCTCCGGATTTTTTGAATGAAACTCCGGGCCAGTTTGCCTGTAGAGCCTCGGTTGCTGATTTAACTTTTGCCTCTGCATCAGCTCCTTTACCCAAAACTTCCAGATATACAACAGGTTTATAATTTTGTTCCTTACCCTGCTTAATTAGAATATTAGCCTTGGTTCCCCGCATTCTTGCAAAGTGCGTATCACCTGAACCTGCAGGTGCTTCATAATTCCACTGAATGCCTACCCTTGCATGCACTCCTTTGATCGTATAATTCATTTCACCATTCGACATCACATTCAGCTTTCCGTCTTTGATGTATTTAGTCAAATAATCGGGAAACTTATCTTTTAACGTTGATTTCTGAAACTGCTCCGGACTCAACTGAGTTGACCATTCTTTGGCAGAAATCATATTAATATCCTTTTTATAATCAAGTGTTACATCAGGAAAACATTCCCATTGGATAAGGTCTACCATATGAGTTGTAATATCAACCAAACCGCGTCCCTCCTGCTCTACATCAAAAAACCAGGCTGGTCTGACAAGTGGCTTTCCTGAAACATTCTTGTAAAAGTGATGAACACTTCGCTGTTCAACTGCAGGATTATCCGGAGTACCTTTTTCTAAAACACCAAAAAAAGAAGTATCCTGACTTAAAACTCTTTGCAATACATAATAAATATTAAAACGCTCTGTCATGATATCATATAAAAGCACATTTTTTTCTTTGGCAGCAGAAAATGCTTTCTCAAGGGATTTAAAGCCCTCCTGATCTATCGCCAATGGTTTATCAGCCAGAACATTTAAACCTGAATCAATTGACCGGCTGATATAATTGGTCTTAAGCTTATTATTTCCTGAAATAATGACCACATTACCCGCTTTATCACTGAACATCTTATCCAGATAATCCGCACCACGGTAAATTTCATGTTTCCAGGAAGTAGGGTTTTCCGCTCTGGTATTATAACTATCAACCAGTTTCATATGATTGTCGAGTTCAGTACCATCAGGGGCATAAACATGAACTACAGAATCAATTTCATTATACATTGACTTTTGTAACAGAGCCGCATGAAAATGTCCCGGATCAAGAGTAATGATTCGTATTTTTTCATCTTTTTTCTCTGTAGCTGACTGCTTACTGCCACAGCTACCAACTGAAAATAACAATGATGCACAAACAAAGCTCATTAAGAAATTTTTAACATTTAAAAATGATTGTTTCATATTCATAGAATCAATTTTTAGGTTTAAAGTTTATAACTCACGAATTAAAATATTTCTGAAATAGGCTTTATTACCATGATCCTGTAAACCTATCCGCCCCTCTTTTGACAATCCATAATCGGGATAATCTTTCCATTTACCTTCAGCTCTGAGTTTTTGCCATTCTTCACTCCAGGCCTTAAATTTTATAATCCTGATATCATTCAACCAATATTCGACTTTACCCTTGTTAAATATAATACGGCTAATATTCCATTCACCAACCGGTTTCAGTTTCTTTTTATCAGATGGAGAATACATTCCGTAATCTGCACCAGCCTTCTGCGACTCTTCAAGTTTAGCCGGAAAGTTGACATCATCAATAATCTGATATTCAGGAGAAGTTTCAATAGCTCTTTTATATTTTGGATCTTCTATGATATGATAAAAAACACCGCTATTACTACCCTTATCTACCTTCCATTCCCATTTCAACTCAAAATTTTCAAAAGAACGATCAGAAATAATATCACCTGACCCACTTGGGCCTTTGGCACCTAAACAAACCAATGCTCCGTCCTCCACTTTCCAGCTCTTGATTTCAACACCTTTCCTGTTAAAAAGATGCCAACCATCCAAACTTTTCCCGTCAAATAAACTTATCCATTCGCCTTTAGGAGGATTATTGGTACTTAACCCGACCTTCTCTGATGCCGATACATGGATTCCTCCGATTAGTAAAAATATAAAAGATAAAAACTTAATCATTTCATTTGCGTTAACGTACACGTAAAGATATGAGATTCATAATAAAACGACAGAATCTGGTTTTAAATTAAAAAATAAAGCAACTGTAATTAAGTAGACCGCTGCTTTATTGAGTCTAATTTTTACTTTCTTATCAGACCTGTTTTCTCAGAAAGCTTAATTACTTCATTCAAAATGCGAGTTTCTACCCCTACCTGCCACTTTGCCGGCAATCCATATACTGTATGGGCTTCACCTTCATATCCACCTTCTTTTAATACCAGCGAAGACGGGACATAATTCATCACATCATTAGAATATCCATAAACAAAGGCATTCTCACCGAGCATTTGTTTGATTTTTATTCCATATTCCATAAGTAATTCACCACCTAAACTTACAAGAGGAAGATTTCCGATTGACCACACCTGAACAGGAAAAGGATATGAATCAATTAATTTCTCACCGGCATTCAATTTATTCAGATGGCGTTCTGCCCATCTTTTTTGATAAGGAACGGTTGATTTATTGATAAACTTTGTCAAATCGTCTGCAGTCGGGGTTTTATCAAGAGGTAATACGACTTCAGAATAGCTGGTTATCAGATTCGAAGGAATCTTATTCATTTCCTCTTCAAGTACGCGATCAACAGCTGCAGCTAACTCTCTGCCATATTGCCTTGCAAGTGGAACCGTATGGCGGGGAAGCGGATTCTGATCAGCACCTGAACTCTGGAAAAATAAAGCTACCGTACCCGGATGATCCTGCTCAAGTTCAATCTGGGCATATCCCGGATAATCACCAGACCAATCATAACCACTCAATACCGTTGGATGACAGGCATATCCGAAAGAAATTGCCTTTAGTTCACCTTTTGCATTAACAACTTTAATTACTGGTACCGCATAATCATTAGGACCCTGAAGTTCTGTTAACTGGGTCAATAAATTTGCAGGGTTATTACGACGGTTTACCTGAAATCTTACCACTCCATTCTGAGAAAACAGTTCAGCAGGCTCCAGATTTTTCAAAGCATCTCCAACCACTTTTACGACCTGATCTTCAAGAGTTGAGGTATAGCTTATGATGCTCTTTTTCTGCTTCTCATCCAGCAGATAAACATCACTAAGTGCATCACCAATCACCGGACCGGAATGAGTATGCGAACTGTTTAAAAGAATCTGATCACGGCCTAAACCATAAAGGCTTTTAATTCGGTCTCTGATTTTGTCTGATACGATCTTTGGAAATCCAAGAAGATCACTGCTTAGCATCACGGCTTTTTTACCTTTTGCATCTTCAATTGCTAAAGCTTTTACCCAGATATCATGAAGTTTTCCTTCAGAATCATGAGTCCTTGATGCAAATCCAGCCATTGGCATTGGATCTGCAGGCGTAATATTCACTTTTGCTACACCGGCGCGCCACTTGTAGTTAATCGCGGAGTTCTGAGCATTTGAACTGCTTGCGATAAATAATAATACTGCAGTTATAAAACTGGTAATTGAAATTTTCATCCTATGTTTAATTTGTTTTTATAAGTATTAGATATTGAAAT
>JBAZHY010000205.1:0-4739 GCA_041652175.1 Pedobacter sp. | reverse complement strand
ACTTCCTCTGATGGCAAAAAGATTGCATTTAATGCTGCCGGGTTTATCTATTTGAAAGATCTTACAGATGGTCAGGTACAGCGTATTACTTCCGGAACCGACTTTGAATTTGAACCTGAATTCAGTCCGGATGGTAAATTCCTTTTATATGTAAACTGGAGTGATGAAACCCGTGGTTCAATTATGAAACTCGACCTTCAAACCATGCTCACAACCAGATTGACTACTGAGAAAGGTTATTATTACAGTCCTAAATACTCAGGTAAGGGCGATAAGATTGTATATCGTAAGGGTGTTGGAAATGATGTTCTGGGTTATTCCTTTGGTAAAAATCCGGGTATTTATATCATGAATGCAGACGGAACCGGATCATATATGGTTTTAAACAATGGAATCAGGCCATTATTCAGTTCGGATGATAAGCGTATCTATTTTCAAAGTACAGAAGGTCCCAAAAAGGCTTTTAAAAGTATGGATCTGAATGGTGGTAATATCAGAACATTATATACATCCACTTATGCCAATGCCTTTAATCCAAGTCCGGATGGTAAATGGATCGCATTTACAGAACTATTCAATGTTTACATTACCCCTTTCACCAGCACTGGAAATTCATTAGATCTTTCCTCAGGTAACAAATCGCTTCCCTTAACCAAGGTTAGTAAAGATGCCGGAACCTATATTCACTGGAGTAAAGACTCTCAGAAATTGAATTGGACGCTTGGCCCAAAATATTTTTCAAGGGATATTAAGAGCTCATTTAGTTTCCTTGGTGCAGCTGACAAGGCAAACCGTTCAGATACAACGGGGGTAGACATTCAATTACGCCTTAAATCTGATAAACCAGAAGGCAAGATTGCAATTACCAATGCGAGAATTATCACCATGAAGGGTGATGAGGTTATTCAAAAAGGAAATATAATTATAGAGAATAACAAGATATCGGCAGTAGGTGCCAATGTTTCTGTACCTGATGATGCTAAAATCATTGATGCATCAGGAAAAACCATTATGCCGGGAATAATTGATGTTCATGCTCATTTAAGAGCCAGCTCAGACGGAGTTTCCCCGCAGCAAGACTGGAGCTATTATGCTAACCTGGCTTTCGGCGTAACCACATCACACGATCCTTCAGCCAATACCGAAATGGTTTTCAGTCAGGCAGAAATGGTAAAATCAGGTGTTCTGACCGGCCCGAGAGTGTACTCAACCGGAACTATCCTTTATGGTGCAGATGGTGATTTCAAAACCGTAGTTAATAGTCTGGAAGATGCGCGTTCTGCCTTAAGACGTATGAAAGCGGTAGGTGCATTCTCAGTAAAATCCTATAATCAGCCAAGAAGAGAGCAAAGACAGCAGATTATTCAGGCTGCGCGGGAATTACAGATGGAAGTTGTTCCGGAAGGCGGCTCAACTTACGTACATAATATTACTCATATACAAGACGGGCATACAAGTCTGGAGCATAATATTCCGCCGGCACCACTTTATAAAGACGTAAATATGCTGTGGAATAAGAGTACCACATCCTATACCCCAACACTTATTGTTGCCTATGGTGCCCAATCGGGTGAAAACTACTGGTACGATCGTACTAACGTATGGGAAAATGAAAGGTTATTAAACTATACCCCGAGGAATATTATTGATTCCCGTTCCAGAAGACGGACTACTTCAGAATTTGCAGATTATGGCCATATTGCAGTTTCAAGAGCTGCAAAAGTACTTTCAGATGGGGGCACTAAAGTTAATCTTGGAGCGCACGGACAGCTTCAGGGATTAGGAGCGCACTGGGAGCTATGGATGTTTGCACAGGGAGGAATGAGTGCATTGCAAGCAATCAGAAGTGCAACTTTAAATGGTGCAGAACACTTAGGAATGGATAAAGAGATCGGCTCCATAGAAAATGGTAAACTTGCAGATATGATCATTCTGGATGCTAATCCTCTGGATGATATCAGAAATACTGAAAAGATCAAATTCGTGATTATGAATGGAAGGGTTTATGATGCTGCAACTATGAATGAAACGATCAGCAGGGAAAAAGCCAGAAATAAATTCTGGTGGCAAATGAGCAGATCAGACAGCTTTACTATACCTCAGGGAGTTGTAGAAACCTATACTTTTACGCATCCTGAATGCGATTAATATAAATAATACCGGTAGTACACGCTGACAGGGTTTTGAACCCTGTCAGCGTGTTAAATATTTTGTGCAATTACAAATCCGCTGGACCAGGCCCATTGAAAATTATACCCTCCCAGCCATCCGGTTACATCTACACACTCCCCACCAATAAACAGACCCGGTACTTTTTTTGACTCAAGGGTTTTTGAGGATAACTCCTCCGTAGCTACACCACCTCTCATTACCTCAGCTTTATCATAACCCTTATCACCTGCGGGTTTTACATCAAAATGATGAATATACCGGTCAATTTTCTGAATATCTTCTTTAGTCAGGGAAGCCAAATTCTTCTCCACAGGTAAAAACTTTGAAAGAGCATCTGCAAATTTCCTGGTAAACAGATCGGATAATAATCCTGAAAGGGTTTTACGTCCATTGATCAGTTTCTGATTCTGAATGAGTTCTGTTATGTTATCATTAGGTAGCAGATCAATCCAAATATGTTCACCCGGATGCCAGTAGGATGATATCTGGAGAATCGCCGGGCCACTTAAACCCCAATGAGTAAAGAGTATATTTTCTTCAAAACTGATTCTGTCATTGGAAACCCTGCTGAATACTGTGTTTCCCGATAACTGAGCATACCATTCAGCATCTTTACCGGTAATGGTTAAAGGCACCAGTGCAGGTGCCGTTTCAATAATCTTAAGACCGAACTGACGGGCGATCCTTAAACCAAAATCAGTAGCCCCCATTTTGGGAACAGGAAGTCCGCCTGTTGCAATTACTACCTTCGGCACTCTAATCTCTTTTAACTTTCCCGATCTTAAATAACTAATTTTAAAATCGCCATCCTCTGTTTTCAAAACCTCCTTCACTTCGGCCTCACAAAGGATTTCCTGCCCGAGATCAGCACAAAGCAATTCAAAAACCTGCACAATATCTTTTGCATTATTTGTAAGAGGAAATAACTGTCCGAGTGTTTTTTCTTTACCTGAAATACCATTTATTTCGAAAAAGCTAATAGTATCATCCACAGTAAACTGAGAAAACGCAGATTTACAGAAATGAGGATTTGCAGAAATAAAATTTGCTTCAGAAGTATACAGATTGGTATAATTACACCGTCCACCGCCTGATATGAGGATCTTAGCCCCTATCTTTTCATTTTTTTCGAGAATAAGTGTTCTTTTACCAAGATAACCGGCCTGTACGGCACACATTAACCCGCAGGCTCCGCCCCCAATAATTACAGCATCAAAATGATCTCCCATAAAAATCAAAGATATCAGGAAAACCTGTTCTTTAAAGCAGCCAGCTTGACAGCTATGTCTGTTTCAGGTTCCTTTATATTCTTTTCCGGTCTTTTCTGCTGATAGTTAGTTGCAGGTTTCTGAACAGGTCTGGCATTTTGCTCGCGCTTCTCATCCGATTTCATCGACAAGGCAATACGCTTTCTGGTCACATCGACTTCAGTAACTCTGACCATCACCTTCTGACTAACCTTAACCACTTCATTAGGATCTTTTATGAACTTGTCAGACATCTGGCTTACATGTACCAATCCGTCCTGATGAACGCCAATATCCACAAATGCACCAAATGCTGTAATATTTGTAATAATACCCGGAAGGTTCATACCTACATGCAGGTCATTAATTGAATTTATTCCTTCAGAAAAGCTAAAAGCCTCAAACTGCTCCCGCGGATCCAGTCCGGGTTTGGCAAGTTCGTCCATAATATCCGTCAGAGTAGGTAATCCCACAGTTTCACTGATATAATTCTGTAATTTGATCTTCTTTCTTAATTGCTCGTCTTTCATCAGGTCTTCCACTTTACAGTTGAGGTCTTTTGCCATTTGTTCAACAAGCATATATCTTTCCGGGTGAACCGCACTACTGTCTAAAGGCTGTTCTGCATTTCTGATTCTGAGAAATCCGGCTGCCTGTTCAAAAGCTTTATCCCCTAAACGGGGAATCTTTTTCAGATCTGAACGTCGTTTAAATGCACCGTTTTTATTGCGGTATTCTACAATATTTTGTGCCAGTTGCGGTCCTAAACCTGAAATATAAGCTAAAATCTGCTTCGAGGCAGTGTTCAGCTCAACCCCTATTGAATTCACACAACTAATTACCGTGTCATCCAGTGAAGCCTGAAGCTGATTCTGATCAACGTCGTGCTGATACTGACCCACGCCAATAGATTTAGGATCAATTTTTACCAATTCTGCCAATGGATCCATTAAACGTCTGCCGATAGAAACCGCTCCCCTTACGGTAATATCCTTATCCGGAAACTCCTCCCTTGCAACTTCAGAAGCAGAATAAATAGATGCACCACTTTCATTCACCATAACTATAATGATATCAGATAATTGCAAGCCTCTAACAAAAGTTTCAGTTTCTCTTCCGGCCGTTCCATTTCCAATGGCTATGGCCTCAATTTTAAATTTCTCAGCAAGGAATTTTATCGTTTTAGCAGCTTCTTCCGCCGCATTATTCCCGTTATGCGGATAGATCGTTGTATTTTCAATAAGTTGTCCCTGGTCATCCAGACAGACCACCTTACATCCGGTACGAAACCCCGGGTCGATAGCCATGATCCTTTTCTGT
>JBAZHY010000204.1:0-4773 GCA_041652175.1 Pedobacter sp. | reverse complement strand
TTTAACCGTTGTGCCGGCAAGAAGTACTGGTTTCAGGTTGGCAACCGGAGTCACAGCTCCTGTTCTTCCTACCTGATAGGTGACCTCATTCAAAATTGTTTCTACTTCCTGTGCCTTGTATTTATATGAAATTGCCCATCTTGGTGATTTTGCAGTAAAGCCAAGTTCTTCCTGCTGGGTGTAATTGTTTACTTTAATTACTATGCCATCAATATCGTAACTCAGGTCAAATCGTTTCTCATCCCAGTAATGGATAAATTCAAGAACATCTTCAATACCCTTACAGAGTTTTGTATGATCACAGACATGGAATCCCCATTTTTTTACAGCCTCAAGACTTTCCCAATGGGTAGAGTAAATGCGTTTATCAGTGTAGAGAAAATATAAAAAACAATCCAGTGGGCGTTTCGCAACCTCAGTTGAATCCTGCATTTTCAGTGTTCCCGAAGCAAAATTCCTTGGATTGGCATAAGCCATTTCATTATTTTCTATTCGTTCATTATTTAGCCTTTCAAAGGCAGCCCGATGCATAAAAACTTCGCCGCGAATGTCAAAACTTTCAGGAAATCCTGATCCCCTGATCATTTTCGGGATACTATGGATTGTTTTTACATTATTTGTCACATCATCCCCCTGGGTACCATCCCCACGGGTTACAGCCCTTAATAGTTTCCCATTTTCATAAGTCAGACTGATAGAAAGCCCATCAAACTTTAATTCACAGACATATTCAAAATGATCACCGATCGCTTTGCGGACACGTTCGTCAAAATCCTTCAGTTCCTGCTCGCTGTAAGTATTACCCAGAGAAAGCATTGGCCATTTGTGTTTTACGGTTTGAAATTCACGGGTAATATCGCCGCCAACTTTTATGGTAGGCGATTCAGGATCCAGATATTCAGGATAATCCTTTTCAAGTGCAATAAGTTCTGCGAGTTTTTTATCAAACTCAAAATCTGAAATGATGGGCCGGGCAAGGACATAATATTTGTAATTATGCTCATTAAGCTCTTTTACGAGGCTGTCTATACGTTCTTTGATCTCAAAAAGTGACATGGAACGAAGTTAAACGTTTATTTGGGACTTGTAAAGTATGATTGAGATTTGAGTAAAGGGATACGATACATCCAAAAGGAGTTTACAAGAGTAATTTTAACCCTCTTTTAATAACTTTACGTGTATTTCTTCATAAATATCCATATAATTACCTAAAAGATTCTGATGGTAGTCATTCAGTATCTTATTGAGTTCAATCACTTCATTTTCAGTTAGCGGGTTATCCCAGATTCTCATACAAATTCGTTTCAGGGCATATACAATATTGTCATTTTCACGGTATCTATCAAGGTATTGTGAATGAATAAACTTATCATAGAATGTAAAAAAATGATCAGTATTATCTACTTTACTCAGTATCAGAAATCTCTTTAGTGCTTCGCGGTCAGATTCACGTAGATGACCATAAAAATCATTCGTTCTGACATGTTCCCTGATAAGTAAGGTGCTGTCTAGCATCAGTTCAAGTGCAATATGTGCTAAAAAAGAGGGTCTGACGATTGAATTGCTTAAGGCCGGGGTAATAGCTTTTCTGATTTGGCCGGTATGTTCAATGAAAAAACCTGAATTATGAAAGTGTCTGTCAACCTTCAGATGCCTTTTCCATCCTTCAAGTATAGCTTTTTCAGAAGGACTGGCAAAGAGATGTTCATTTTTTTCAGGATGGATATTCCAGTCTTTACGTGCATTTTTTACCAAGTCGGGCAATACAGTACCAAGAACGAGATGTGAGTCTTCGCTGTATCGATCAAAGTAAAAATGGGACAGGAAATTCATTCTGTATTAATTGGTTAGTCCGGCCTAGCTGATTTTCGGCAGGTTTGATTATAAAAATACGAAACCATCATGATTTTGCCAATACCTGTGGAGTACTATTATTAAATCATGATCGCCCTATCTTCGGTAGACAGGTATGGGATAAAATGCGATCAATAAACGGATGAAAATATTTGCCATCATGGGTTTTATCAATTCTCTTATATTTGCAATCCTAACGATCCTTAAGATAAAATGAATTTTGTAGAAGAATTACGCTGGCGGGGAATGCTGCACGATATAATGCCCGGTACTGAAGATGAGTTGAATAAACAAATGACTTCCGGTTATATCGGATTTGATCCAACAGCAGATTCCCTTCATGTGGGTCATCTCACTCAGATCATGACTTTAATTCACTTCCAGAGAGCGGGACATAAACCTGTGGCACTGGTCGGTGGTGCTACCGGAATGGTTGGTGATCCATCGGGCAAGTCGGCAGAGCGTAACCTTTTGTCGGAAGAAGTATTGAATCATAATGTGAAATGTCTTGAACAGCAGCTTAAAAAGTTCCTTGATTTTAATTGTGGAGCAAATAGTGCGGTGATGGTAAATAACTATGACTGGTTTAAGAATTTTACTTTTCTGGACTTTATAAGGGATGTAGGGAAGCACCTGACTGTTAATTATATGATGGCGAAGGATTCTGTTAAAAAGCGTCTTGAAGGCGATACCGGAATGTCATTTACAGAGTTTAGTTATCAGCTGGTTCAGGGCTATGATTTTTACTACTTGTGGAAGGAAAAAAACTGTCAGGTTCAAATGGGTGGTTCTGATCAATGGGGAAATATCGTAACCGGAACAGAGCTTATCCGTCGTAAGGCTGCAGGAACTGCTTATGCTATCACAACTCAGTTGATTAAAAAAGCTGACGGTACCAAATTCGGTAAAACAGAAAGTGGTGCGGTATGGCTTGATACTGCGAAAACATCTCCATACAAGTTCTATCAATTCTGGTTAAACACTACTGATTCTGATGCGAAGAACTGGATCAGGATTTTTACCTTAAAATCGCGTGCTGAAATTGAGCAACTTGAGAAAGAACATGATGAAGCACCACATTTGAGGATACTGCAAAAAGCATTGGCAGAAGAGATTACTATCAGAACACATTCAGTGGATGCCTTACAGACCGCAATAAAAACTTCTGAATTTTTGTTTGGAAATGGTTCACTTGAATTCCTGAAATCCTTGTCTGAAACTGAAGTGTTGGAGGTATTTGAGGGTCTGCCGCAGTTCAGGATAAGCAAAGATGAACTTGCTGTGGGGATAAATGCAACAGATCTCTTCGCAGAGAAGACCACTGTTTTTCCATCGAAAGGAGAGGCCCGTAAGATGATTGCGGGAGGCGGGGTATCCTTAAATAAAGAAAAGGTAGCCGAAGCTACACAGCTATTTAATTCAGTGAACCTTATCAATAATAAGTTTCTGGTTGCTCAAAAGGGAAAGAAAAACTATTTTCTGATTATTGCTGAATAGTAATTAACTTCCCGCTTGTCTGCGGTATCAGGATACCGGAGCATATCTTAATTTAGCATGCAAGAGAAGATCAGAGATTATTATAAAGCAAATAAATTCATATGTGATGACGAAATAAAAAGATTTGACCGAAAGATTAACATCTATTCTTTTATGCGTCTTTTGGTTTTAGTTGCAGGAATCATCGTCTTCTATCAGTTTATTAAATTTGAATTTCTCTGGCTGTCTTTTGTAAGTGTTTTTCTTTTTTTTCTGGCTTTTGGATGGCTGGTTTCTAAACAAGGTAAGTTTCAGAAACAACTGACTTATTTCAAATATCTTGGGGCTGTTAATTTAAATGAACTCAACAGTCTCGACAGAAAGCCTGATTTGTATCCTGATGGATCTGATTATGAAGATGATCTTCATCCTTACACATCTGATCTTGATATTTTTGGTAAAGGGTCTTTATTTGAGATGATTAATCGCTGTTCTACTGTTTTGGGTAATTCTAAATTAGCCGACTGGCTGAAAATGCCCGGTTCAATATCAGAGATCAGGGAGAGACAAAGTATTATAGCTGAACTTGATTCAAAATTAAGTTGGAAACTTCATTTTCAGGCGGTGCTGCTGTTTTCAAATACTCCATCTGAAGATAGGATCAGGGAACTGTTTAAGTATTTAAAATTTGAACAGAAAGAGCCCGGATTCTGGATTAAGAAATATACAAACTGGATTCCATGGTTGTTTTTAATTGCAGCAATTAGTTCCTGGTTTGTTCCATTCCTAAGTATTTTTTTGTTTGCCTTTATAATCACCAATCTGTTACTTACTCAGATGTATAGTGCGCGAATCGCAAAAACGGATAGTATGATTGGGAAAATGGGCAGAACCCTTAATCATTTTTCTGATGCAATAGCAGCAATAAGAGATGAGGAATGGAAATCTCCATTAGGCAAAGATCTGTCTGCGGATCTGAAGGATAATACAAACGGAAACCTTTCTGCGGAGATAAAACGATTTTCTTTGCTAATAAATCATCTAACTTTCGGGCAGACCGGAGCAGGGGCCATTCTGAATGCAGTTATGCTTTGGAATATTCGTCAGGTTTTTGCTATTGAAGAGTGGAAAAAGGCTAACCATGATAACCTGCAGCAGGCTTTTGATGTAATTGCCTCATTCGAAGCATTGGTCAGCCTGAGTAGTCTGAAAACTAATTATCCAGAATGGTGCTTTGCAGATATTGAAGAAAGTGAAGCATACACTCTTATGGCTAATGATATAGGCCATCCATTAATTTCATCAATTACCAGAGTTAATAATAATTATAGTCTGAATAACGAACTGAGAATTGATATCGTTACGGGTTCCAATATGGCCGGTAAAAGTACGTTCCTGCGAACATTGGGGATTAATACGGTTCTTGCTTTATGTGGAGCACCA
>JBAZHY010000203.1:0-4819 GCA_041652175.1 Pedobacter sp. | reverse complement strand
TAACAGTTCCTGCCAATCAGACGATGTCTTAACAGCACTCCACCATGGTAAAAATCCGTTACGGATATAAAAATCAAATATGCGAATCAGATTATCTCCTTTTGATAAAACAGAATCTGCATTTACTGTATTCGAATAACTTATTTTTTCTTCCAGTTGTTTTTCAATTTCAGCAAGTATCTTCTCTGTAAACAAATTTTGAAAATCAGCTACACTATTGTATACTACCTCTGCCAACAATAACTCAATGCGGATTACATTCTCCATTGAATTATATTTAAGCATTAAATTTTCCAATCCGTTTTTCAATTTGAGCCGGCAAAGATTTTCAACATCATTCTGAAACCCAAAGCCGTTAACTGCTGCATTGATATTGATATCAATGATCTGCTTTTGGATGATATTTTCGTTTATTAAAGTCACCTTACAAACTGATTGATTTGATAAGCTCCAGCATTTTCTGGATTAATTCGAAATAAAGGGGTTTACTCGCATCCTCACCATTATCCTTAATTCTTGTCAACTCTGTAGAAGTATCCTCTGAAAGGGTCTTTATAAGTTCTTTCAAAGGATCAGATAGATCTGGAAGTGATACAATCATATTGATCTGATTGTTAATCAAATCAAAGGTATTTGCCATAGGAATCTTTGCATCATTCACATCCTCATTCTGTATGCATGAAATATAAAAGGAAAGATTTATGAGTATCCTGTATAAATTCGTAGCCAGGACCTGCAGATCACTGTTCAGAACCAGCTCAATCAGTTTTTCCAGCCATTCATTAATTCTGGAATTGATATCCTGGGATGCTAAAAATTCAATCTGCTTATCAATTTCCAGGGTAGAAATCTGTTCAAACTCTTTAAAAAATGAAGCAATATCATTATAAGAAGGATAGACATTAACAAAAATTCTAAAAAGCTGCAGATCTGTAGATTCTAATTTCTTAAATGCTTCGATTACCTCGTTCACCGGTAAGCAGGTTTTAACAAGCGGGCTTTCTATATCTATCACTTTACTCGCAGAATTGGAACATATCCCATTGCTTACTTTTAAATTCGTTGTAAAGGATCCATTCTCAGCATAAGTATGTGTCGGATTTTTTATATCAGATATTTCACCATCTCCAAAATCCCATTCGTACTTTTCAGCAAATTGAGAATTATCGATAAAGTTAATTTCGTTTTCTTTAAGGCCTGTTTTAAAATCAAAGGAAGCAACAGGTTTTCTGTAAACTATAACATCCAGTTCAGAACTCTTACCTTCTTTTGTATAAGTAATTTTTATAGTTTTCTGAGCAGCCGACTGAAGATCAACCATTACAGGCTGGAAAGTGACCTTATTATCAGCGCCGGTGACTGTACCTTCTCCACTGACTATTCCTCCCGAAGGTGACACAATTACATCATAGGCTTGTTTGTCGTCAGAGCAGAATTCTTTACTTTTAATAGTAATGGTAAGTTCTTCCGGGGTTGGTTTGCTGTCATTGATAATATAGTTTATCGGCGGACAATCAGAATAACACAGATAAGGAAGATAAAAATCGGCGATTACGGTTCCATCACCTATTTCCTCAATCAGGCTATCTAAATCCTGGTTGGTGTCTTTTCTGTCAAAAAGTTCCCGGAGTACTTCCACGTCCTTTTTTGAGAAAAGATCATCATCATTATCAGGGTCAATCGCTATTGATTTGTTATAAGTTTCTTCCTTAGAATCAGACGTTTCTTCCTTAGAATAGGTAGAAGCAGATGAGTCTGAAAAACTCCTTTCCATTGTATTGGTTACTTCCTTTCTCTCGGGTTCAACAACTTCTTCATGATAAACCAATATGAACGTTCCACCAATCGTTACTCCGGCTTTATGCTGTATGCCCGGATGCTTCCTGATAAAAAATGCAAATTTCTGCTGTAATAGCACAGAGAATAACCGGATTAAATAATCACGATATAATGATAAAAACTGGGCTTGTTTACAGTTGTAAATCAGAACATCCAGATGATCAATTACATCCTCTGTTAAGCTGTTAACATTAGTTGCTTTTGAAGAACCTATTAAATTCTTTAAGTATTCAGCGACTTTGATAAGGTCTGCCTGTCTTCTGGTAAAAATCCTTAAATCGAAGGTGCTGAGATTTGATGAAATACTTTCTGAAAGCATCTCGATATAATATAATAAAGCGTAGGCGCCATTATTACTTTGTGTTCCTTCTTTAATTCCAAATTGATTATTTAAGAAAATATTTGAGCTGATGTAATCATCGTCTTTAATATTCTTATAGAACTCTTCAAACTCGTGTCCTAAAGTATTTGCTGTAAACCTGAATCTTCTGTCGCATTTTTTTAATAAAGGAACCTGGGGTATGGTAGATGCAGGAGCAGGTAATGTCGTATTTCCACCCGGCAGGTTGTAGAAATATTTCATCTCATTACAAAGCATACATGTAAGTCCGGTAGCCAGGGTATCATATATGGATTCGAGGTCCTGAAACTGGCATTTTATTGTTTCATAATCCAAACCATTTAATGTATCTGTTTTTGCCCCACCTGATAATTCCCTGATTTGTGTACGTAATGACTTAATATCCCCACTTAAAGCAATGACTTCAAAAGGTAAACGCTTTTCCTTTTTAATCGCAATAATACTTCTCAAGGCATCCTGATAATGAAGTCCCACATGCCCTTCTATTCTAAGAAAGTTTTTGGGTTCCAAATCATAATTAAGGGGATTCATTACATCATCATCGCTGTTATTATACGCCAGAACATTGTATGATAAAATCCTCTTTTCCTTCCCTAACCGTGATTTTTCATGATCCCAAAATCGAAATAGTTTATCATCACCAACAGCTGCATTGTAATAAAATGGAATAGATTTTTCAGAAAGAGGTATAGCCCCAAGTTTACTGGGAGTAATTCTGACTCTCTTTGCATTTTGATATTTCTCCTTAAAATCGCTGGCTGTAACCGGTGGAAGTGAAAACTTTTCTATTAATAATACAATACGTTTAAATAAGAACCTTAATTCCTTCGCCAGGTGTAAATTAGAATTTAGAACAGGTGATGGAATAAAATAATTCCGGTACTCAACCGATGAGTTCATTGTATCCACACTGGCTAAACCAAGTATTAAATGCCTTGGAAACAAATCGCTATCAGGACAACAAATGCTTATAACCTTGCTTGCAAGCAGACGGAACTCTTCATAGGCGAGTAAAATATCTGAGAACAAGTCATAATAGTATTGAATATTAATTAACTGATTGCCGGTTAGAGCTTTATCGTTAATAAAATTAAAGTTATCTGAAAGATTTTTAAACGGATTAGTAGGATACAAATCCACTATAAGAGGTGCTATTATGTTATAGGCATCAGTCAAAACTGATTCCGTTTTGGTAAGGAATGTATAATTCAAAACCTTTTGATAGCCTTGAAATATTGCAGATGTATCAGCCAATAAGGTAGCCGGCACATCAAACCGGGGCATCTTCAGCTCATCAAGATCCCGGAATTTATCAATCGGCGCTACATTATCCTCATTCAAAAAGGATTTAACATCATTAATATCAACAAGTAAAGGCCTGAAACTCACAGTAACATTAATGCCCTTATCATCACATGAATTAGGATTACAATTCTTAGCCCCTTCTTCAAGTATTTCTACAAATAGCAGAACTATCTTATTTTTCAAAAAATCCGCATCAAGATTATCTGCTTCTTCCACAGAGTCCTGTATTAATTCATCAATATGAAAACGGGCCTGCTTTCCGCTATCCACAAACTTGTTATAAAGTCTGTCCTGTACGGGATTAAAATCTTTATATTTTGTATAATTAATCCCTTCAAAAGAGATTAAATACCCCTCTGATGTTACCCCACAACCTTTTGTGATATTAATCGACTTACCATCTGCGGAAGGTTGAAGCTCCAAACCACATACGATACCGATGCCAATCAGGTTTGTCCTGCTAAGCCTGCCCTGTTCCTCAAGATATTCGAACAACTGGTTCAAGTGTTCCGAGCTAAGCAGCTGATCTGGAACAAATTCCGGGTAATTGAGTTTTGAAGCTAACATAACAAAGGTTTTAAATTTCTATATTATTGTTTGATCCAGATATACCCTGTTTTCATCGTTTCCATCTGCACAATCATGCAAAGATGCCTTAGGGTATACTGATTTAAGCTTTATAAATTCCTCCAAGAGCAGCGTCAATTTTGTATGCAAGGCCAATGTATTCTGCTCCTCATTAGCAAGTTCATTTAACCAGGCACAATACAATTCTTCAAATTTTTTCAGCTGTTTATTACTAACCCAGCAAATTTTTAGTGCCAGATGAGCCGGGATTTCCATACGTATGGTATCCTCTGCAAACCGACGAAACGCGATGCCCGCATTAGACAGACCAGCTTCCCCATTCATCACAATAGTCATTCTGAATGAATAAGGATCTTCCTGACCACATAAATCACAGGTACCCGGGATACAAATACTTAGAAAAGGATCACCATTAACCAATTCGATTCCAGACATATTTCGCGGACGTAATAAAATATGTTCTACAATAAATATTTTATTAGAAAGCATTAGCTGTTTAACATATTCAATTATTTCATCACGAGCCTCAATTGCCGCTGCTTCTGTAGTGAAACTTTGTTTACGTGTAGCTATAATCTCCCCACTGTCATTTTTTAAGTTAAGAACCCATTTCTTCACTTTCTTAATCTCAAAGCTGGTTTCGTCAGTAATATATTTCAGCACTTCATCGATTTCCTTTTGTGCTTTAGTTTCAGCAAGCGTTAAATCCGGATCTGTGTATCTGGT
>JBAZHY010000202.1:0-4828 GCA_041652175.1 Pedobacter sp. | reverse complement strand
ATGGTATCATTTTTACAGGATGTTATGAATAAGCTGAATGTAAGAACGAAGCTCAGGGAAAGGATTTTTTGTTTCATCGGATTATATAAATTGATAAATAATAGAAGTGTCATTAATTATTTTTTTAAGATACTTTAAGTCAGATTATTATGATTTTGCTTTGGCCAGTATATCCTGCATCTGTACTGGTAGTCCTCCCTGTCTTTTACTTTCATCTGCAGCTTCCATAAAAACATGGATGGCCAGAGTTTCTTCTATATTCACCGGACTAATCCCGGTTTTGAAGAATTTGAGCATATCAATAACCAGCGGCCGGTGACCTACATCATTGAAAGAACCTGCTGGCAGGATATCATTTAATCCATAGGCAATTCCGCTATGTGTAACTTTTCCTTTCCTGATTCCTCTGTAGGTGCCGATTCTGTCATTGTCCCATATTCCCACAACATGATCTGTATTAAGAGTATGCTTTCGCTGAACGGTTATGCAGTTTTTACCCATTATTGTGAACAGAATTTCAATACCGTGAATTCCATACCAATAAAAATCAGGGTGCGTTGGTTCCAATGGACAGCCACTATAAGAATCTCCTCCCATAATATCACCGATTGCACCATTCCGTGCAGCCTGAGCGCCTTTTAAATACCGCGTTGGCGAGGACGAAAAAATAGGGCAGCTATATTTTTTTGCTGCATCCATAATTTTAATGACATCTTTCAGAGAGGCTGCGAAAGGTTTATTGATGAACAGCGGTTTACCGGCTTGAATTACTTCCATAGCCTGTTGAAGCCGTGGATGACCATCGAAGGTCATTAGCATAACGGCATCAACTTTTGACAGTAAAGCTTGAATTGAGTCTACCAGCTCAACGCCATTCTCTTTCATCTTGCCAACATAGGTTGGTATTTGTTTAATGCTTGATTCTATATTCCGGCTGCCATAAGGATAGGCTGCAGTAACCTTAAATCCTTCGAAAGAGCTATCCCAAATAGGTTGTACAACATCATATCCCGGTCCGGGTATATTGTTGATATGACTGATAATCATAGTTACCTGAGAAGTATCAAGTCCGATAATTCCGATCCTGATAACTTTTTCTGATTGATTTTTAGCCAAAACCTCTATCGGATTAATCGAGGCTAAGCCTGCTCCTGCCATTGCAAGACCAGATAGGAATTCCCGTCTGTCTATATTTTTCATAGCGTATTCTGAAAGAGCTTTAATTGAATCTAGCGTAATATTAGCTCATGATTTATTGAATTTTAGCAAGATCTTCATGAGGTTTCAGGGAGGGTAGGTAGAAACTACCTTCCCTGAAACAGGGTCCTTTACGAAAGTGTATTAAGCAATTTGTCAATATCAGCCTGGTTATTGTAAATTGATGGTGAAATCCTTAGCTTATTTCCAAAGCGCATGGCCACATGGATTTTAGCAGCACGCAGCTTTCGCATGGTTTCATCCGGATTCTTGGCAGTAAAAACAATGATCGGACTCTCGTTTCCTTCCGGGGTGATAGTAGGGTAGCCTAATTTAGGCATTTCCTTTGCCAGACGGTCGGTTAAGGTTCGAACATAGTTACGGATATTATCTACTCCCAATGCGTGAATATATTTCAGGGAAGCAATAGCACAGGAAACCCCTTCATAAGAAGGATAACTTACTTCATAAATTCCCGGGCCTTTGGCCGGGGTAAAATTGATTTCCGGTTTAGATGGATCAATTTTATCTGTCCAGGGAGCATAATTATAGCTGATACCCCCATTATGGTGAGTAGTACGTACTACCGTATCCTGTAAATCTTTACGAACATACATAAATCCGAACCCTTTGCTTCCCATCAGCCATTTGAAGGTTGAGCAGGCTGCCAGATCAATTCCCATTGCTTTAACATCTACCGGTACTGCACCAACACCCTGTATAAAATCAACATACAGAACTGCTCCGTTGGCATGAGCAAGATCACTGATTGCCTTCACATCTTTAACCAAAAAACCATTGACATTGGAAACCAGAGTTATAGCAACCAGTTTGGTGTTTTTGTCAATTACACTTTCGAAGTCCTTTACATCAAAACGCCAGTCGTTATGTTTAATAATCTTCACTTTTAAACCATCACGCTGCTCACGCATTTTATAACTATAGAGGCTGGCTGAATAGTGCAGATCTGTGGTTACCACATTTCCGCCTTTGAAATCCATTCCATTCAGAATATTGTTTTCGGCTTCTACTGTAGTTCTGGCAAAAGAGATTTCGTCATTATCCGCATTAATCAATTTTGCAAAACTGTCTTTACATTCTTGTCTGGTATCTGAATAAAGAGGCCACCAGGGTTCTCCAACTTCGTTTTTTGCCCATTCGGCATAACGATGGAGAGCTGCTGCAGTATAGATATTAATGGGGTGAGTAGAGGCATTATCCATGTATACCTCCTGTTTAACCCTTGGGAAATCGTCTCTGATTTTAGTAAAATCAGGAGAGGGGCCGGTTATATGTATGGGTAATATATCCGGGTTTACAGACCTGGTAAAATCCGGATCAGCAAATGAACTGAGACCGAGGGTAGTTACACTCGCACCTGCAAGCGTTTTTAAAAAGGTTGATCTTTCCATTTTGTTTTGTATTTAGATGGTTCGGTTGCCTGAAGGACAATCAGCACTGTATCATCTGATTTTACAGATTTTTTGTACTTTTTGTAATTCAGACTATTTTTTATTAGCTATGTGTCTGAAAGGCAGTTAACCAAATCTATCTGACCACGCTGCATTATCCTGCTACTTTCAGGTATATTTTCAATACTATTTTCTAAAGAATATTTCAGTGTAAGATGTAATGTAAATATATCTTACACTGAAATTGTATTAATAACCCGGGTTTTGTGTCATTTTAGGGTTTACATCAATTTCTGATTGAGGGATTGGCAGAAGGTATTTTCTTTGAGGATAAAACGTTCTGTTTTCAACCAAAATATATCCCGTTCCCCAGGTAACTTTACCTGTGGTTTGATTTACTGTTCCCAAACGACTGCCATAGTAAGACCCACTCATCACGGTCGGTCCAAGATCCCATCGTTTGATGTCGAAATATCTTAAGCCTTCAAATGCTAGTTCTACCCTTCTCTCACGACGAACTAATTCGCGGGTTAAAGCAGTAGCATTAATTTGTCCGGCACGTGATCTAACTTTATTTAAGTATTCTAATCCTAGGCTAAGATTTTGACCGCTTTCAAATGCTGCTTCAGCATAGGTCAGGTACATTTCTGCCAGCCTGATCACCATGATTGGAGCATCAAAATTTTGTCTTTCAGCATTCTGAATCCCTGCATCCAGATATTTTTTTGACATTTGGGCAGCTTTAGAACCATCATTCAGATAATAATCGGGGTTTGAACTTCCTCCAAATTGAGGATCGAGGGCAGTATATATTCTGCCAAACCAGGTTGAACCCGGATAAGCGATTGACATGGCTAGCCTCGGGTCACGGTTGTCAAATGGATTTTGAGGATCATAGGTAGGATCTTCTGCTATTTTCAACCCGTTTTTAGTTTCATATTCTTCAAGAATACTTCTGGAGACTGCATTTTCTGAATAACCGCCTTTCCAGGCTGGAAGCCTTTGCCATGGGATTGAAGTGGCATAATCATTTTGTATATGTTGGATCTCTGCTATGGCTTCCTTATTATTCCCTTTATTCTGACGATAAAACAACTGTTCATAATTTGGGTAAAGTTCATAAACTCCCATGTCAATTACTGCTTTTGATGAAGTCATCGCTTCTGCATATTTGCCCAGATAAAGCTCTAATCTGGCCTTTAATGCTAACGCCGATCCCCTGGTCATATGGCCTTTTGCAGTGATGTTATTTTGTACAGGAAGAATCTTGCTGATTTTATCTAACTCGTCAAGGATAAATGCATGAATCTGGACAACCGGTGTACGAGAAGGTAGCTCAGTGGAAGGGATGGTCTTGGTGATTAAAGGCATGTCGCCAAAAAACATTGATTTTAAAAAGTAATCGTATGCTCTCAGAAATCTGACTTCAGCTTTAAGCTTTTCTTTTAAAGCTGCATCAATTGTCATTCCCTCAATATTTTCAAGAAATGAATTGTATTTGCGGATCTGGACATAGCTGAATACTCTTCCTCCATTCCCAATGCTGACGTTTTGTGGGTTTACAGTGCCGTTACCAACCTGCTGATAACCGGTTACGGCCATCCAGCTGTAATCATTGTCGGTCATTGCATCGCGCATAACTATGTCCATTCCGTTTTCCCATCCCCTGTAAGCACCTGCTAATGCCATATTAATATCACTCTCGGTTTTCCAGAAGGTCGCCCCACTTAATTGATCATTAGGTACGGCATCCAGAAATTTGTCGGTGCAGGAAGATAATCCCATGCTAACAATTATTCCTAAACATATATATCTTAATTTTTTCATAATCTTAATTTCTATAACTAAACAGTTAATAATGTAGTTCAAATGATCAGAAGTTTACATTTAAACCAACAGTGTAGAACTTCACCTGAGGATAGCTCCAACCTGCAGCACCCCCGAATATATGTCCATGGAAGGCGGTATTATTGGCTTCGGGATCATATCCATCAGGAAACTTAGTGAAAGTCAGAAGATTTTCTCCGCTCAGATAGACCCTTGCCCGTGATATAAATGCTTTCTTTAATAAGGATGAAGGCAGAGTGTATCCAATCTGAATATTTTTCATTCTTAAATACGATGCATCATGGATTGAGAATGCACTGGAGACGACATTTTTTCCTCCGGCACCTCCCTCAAGCTGAGTTTTCGGAAAGTATCCCTGTTTTACGACAACA
>JBAZHY010000201.1:0-4829 GCA_041652175.1 Pedobacter sp. | reverse complement strand
AAGAGCTCTTGGTATGAACCATAAGCCTTTGGTATATCAAGCGCAATGGCGGCTTTTTTAGCCTGATTAATATCCCGGGATGCTATAGCCATAACCTCACTGTATTTACCCGATTTCATTGCGGGAATAACTTTTTCTATTCCGATCTTTGCGGTGCTAAGTATTCCCCAGCGAATTTTGCTCATAAACAGGATATTAATGATTTATTCTTTAAAATGGACACTTAAGGTAATAAAAAGAATGAAGCGTTGATCAGATAAGCTGTAAGTTTTATCAAGATCAACACTTCATCAGGCTGAACCTAAAATATCTTATTTTTATCAGGCTTCTGCTTTCCCGGTCTTTTTGGGTTCACGAAAGAAGATCACAAACACAACAAGTACAGCAACAGATCCCCAGGCAGGGTAGATCCATATACTTTGCCAGTTGTGAGCTATATTTCCAATTGGCTCAGCCAGAGTATTTATAGCCTGGGAGCTTCCGGCAAGGTTGGTCCCGACAAATGCCCCTACTCCCCATAATATGAAAGCGATCAATCCTTGTGCTGCCCCGCGCATTCTTTCATTGGCCTCATCATCAACATAAAGTTGTCCGGCAATGAACAAAAAGTCATAACAAACACCATGAAGTAATATTGCTGCAAAGACCATAACAGTTTGCATTGAAACTGAATCTACACTTCCTGCCAGCAGGAAATAACGTAATGCCCATGCAAGAATTCCAATGAAGATTGTTTTCTTATAGCCAAGGCCTCTTAGCATCAGCGGCAGCAATATCAGAAAGATTACATCTGATACCTGAGCTAATGACATTTTTGCCGCACTGAATTCCCATCCCAGCTCGGTAACATACAAATTCATGTTTACAAAGTAAAAATAAAGAGGTATACAGATAAGGAACATACATACAATGAATATTGCAAACGAAGGTTTTTTAAGCAGGGCTAATGCATCCAGTCCGAGGATTTCACCAATACTTACATCTTTACCGGTCTTCATTGGAGGGGTATGTGGTAAAGTAAGTGAGAAAAGGCCGAAGATAATGGAAGTTGTTCCGGCAACATAAAACTGTACAGCTGATTGCTCGCCTTAAAATACCACACTAAGGGTTATGCCTGCAGCAATCCAGCCGATTGATGAAAGGGTTTTAACCAGAGGGAAATCGCGTTTCTGATTATCCAGATGACGTAGTGATAATGAATTTCCAAGAGCAAGGGTCGGAACAAAAGTGCAGCAATAAATAATCAGCATTGGATAAAATGAGCTGAATGTTGTCATCATCGGAAGGGCAAACAACATTAATCCGCCTGTAATTCCCAGAAATGCAAGGAGCTTTTCTGATGCGAAATACCGGTCTGCAAGCAATCCAACCAGAAATGGTGCAATCATCGCTCCAATGGCAAAGGCGCCATAGGCAAGTCCGATTTGTCCGCCATCAAATTGAAGTGTTTTACTTAGATATGTTCCCATACTGACATACCAGGAGCCCCAGATGAAATACTGGAGAAACATAAAAAATGCTAGTTTGATTTTGAGTTGTGCTTGCATACAGGTTTTAGATTATTTAGATGTTTAAATATTATTATGAATAATTAATTAATGTGATTCATTCTTTTAACTAAAATAACATTTATCATTTAACTTGAGGCTATTATAATTGCCGCAAGAAAAATTTAGTTATCTTAGGATAATAACAGCAAGCCTTCTTTTCAAAACTCCGATTTTTCATATAATAAAGTATTATACCTTAGGCTGTTAATCAAAACTATCTTACATCAGGGCAATTTTCTGCTACTTTTATTTATAATTATGATACTATTTTCTATTTATTTATTTCCTATCAATTTAATAGTTTAAATTAGTTAATGTCACTAATGGAATTTTATCATGAAAGCTTTACAGTATCACATCCCTTTAGAGTTAGATAAATCGTTCATTATTTTCAAGGAAGAAGGTCCGTTTTTCCCTTGCCCATGGCATTATCACTCTGAGTTTGAAATGGTGTTAGTTACCAAGAGTAGAGGAGTACGACAGGTTGGAGACCATATCGGGTACTTTAGTGAGGGTGATCTTGTTTTAATGGGGCCATCGCTTCCTCATCTTTGGACAAACGATCCGCAGTATTTTAAAGGGAAGGCTAATTTAACAGCTGAAGCAACTGTTATTCATTTTGTTGAGAATTTTTTGGGTAGTGGTTTTTTTAACCTTCCTGAAATAGAACCAATTAATAATCTGTTAAAACTATCGAAGCATGGGATGGTTATTAAGGGGAATACAAGGAATAAAATAGCTGTTTTAATGCAGGAAATGCAGAATATGAGCGGGATAAATCGAATTGCTTCCCTGTTAAAAATCTTTGATCTCCTTTGTGCCGGTAATGAATACGAGCTTCTGGCAAGCCCTGGTTATTTAAAACATGGACTACTGGATTGTTCAGATAAGTTCAGTAAAGTGAATGCTTATATTCTGAGAAATTTTGATCGTGATATAACATTAAATGAGGTTGCATCTTTAGCAAATATGGCAGTCAGTACCTTCTGTAATTATTTTAAGGAGCATTACAGGGTTACCTTTGTCGAGTATTTGAATAAGGTAAGGGTTGGACATGCCTGTAAATTATTAGGAGAACTGGATGAAAATGTAGTTGAGATAGCTTATAAGTGCGGCTTTAATAATCTTGCCAATTTTAACAGGCAATTCAGAAAGATCAAAAATATGACCCCAAGCGAGTATCGTAAGACATCGAATGTGAATGTTCCTCAGCTGGGTGGTACAGGGAGATGGCTGGTGATATCTAACAGAAATTCTGTTGAATGTGCCTGATATTTAAACGGTTTAAGTTAAGAAAGATGAGTACAGCAGTTTTGAATGGTCTTTGTATAATGTTAAAGACTATTCAGGCTGTTGTTAAATTTTATCAGACTGCTTTTCCTGCCACTGTTTACTAAATGACTTTTCTGCAACTACCGGAAGTTCGCGGTGTTTACCCCAGCTCTTTTTAAAGAATGTGCGGAGAAGAAAGTTCTTAAACTTCCCTCCAACCATATCCATCTTTTTGCGTTTACTCATTCCAATTTTCCAGCCTTTCCATCCGAGACTTTCTGCTTTTGGGCTTAGTCCTTCCTTAACTGCATCCCTGCGGTTAAGCAGAAGCATTTTATGGATATCAATTTTTACCGGACAGACCTCAGTACATTTACCGCAAAGGCTGGATGCATAGCTAAGGTGCTTAAACTCTTTCATTCCGGCCATATGTGGAGTAATGATTGAGCCAATTGGACCACTGTAAGTAGTTTCGTAGGTATGACCACCAATGTTCTTGTAAACCGGACATGCATTTAAGCATGCACCGCAACGTATGCAGTATAATGCCTGACGCTGGTCTTTTTGTGCAAGCAGATTGGTACGTCCGTTATCGAGCAGAATAACATACATTTCTTCAGGACCATCGTTCTCATTGCTTTGTTTGGGACCGCCGAGTATGGTATTGTAAACAGTAAGATTCTGGCCGGTACCATGTGCAGACAGCGTAGGCCAGAACAAGTCAAGATCGTTGATGGAAGGTACAAGTTTCTCAATCCCTACGATAGCAATATGTATTTTGGGGAATGTGGTAGTTAATCTGGCATTACCTTCATTTTCTGTTACGGCAATACTACCGGTATCTGCAATCAGGAAATTACCTCCTGTGATTCCGATATCGTAAGATGTATATTTTTCCCTTAGCAATTCTCTGGCCTTCATGGTTAATTGTTCGGGAGTAGAATCAATCGGGGTTCCAAATTTTTCGTTGAACAGTTTGGCTATATCTTCCTTACTAAGGTGCATGGCCGGAGTTACGATATGATAGGGTTTTTGTCCAAGAAGTTGAACAATATATTCTCCCAGATCGCTTTCTAAGGCCTCTATATGATTTTTTTCAAGGAATTCGTTCAGATGAATTTCCTCGGTTGCCATTGATTTTGATTTGATTACTGTTTTGGCCTTAGCTCTTTTAATAATCTGCAGTATTTCATTTCTGGCTTCTTCGGCGTCGTTTGCCCAAATCACTTTACCACCCTTTTTCTGGAAGTTAGTCTCGAATTCAGGCAGCAGTTTGTCCAGATTCTCCATTACCTTCCACTTGATTGTATGGGCTTTACGCTTCGAATTTTCAAGATTGGCAAACCTTGAGAGCCCGCGTGCTACTGCGGTATTGTATTTGCCGATATTATAATTGATGATGCGACGATGATCTAAATCGAATGCCTTAGTATCAGAGGTATGTATGAAATCGCTGGCTAACTTACTCATTATGCGAATTTAAGTATTTTGAAAATAACAGACCCCCTTAATCATTTAAATTTCAAACATGAACCGGTTTTTTTGTAAGTATTTGTAACGACAGGTAAGCCTGAATCGTCTATAAAGGAAATGACATTCAAAATCTGCTTATCAGAATAAGCTTTGCTTTACATTATAAATAGCTGATTGTCAATAATATACTTAAGGAATTGTATTTACAGATGAACAAAATTATCGAATTGATTTTACTGCTCATTGCCTTGTCATTGGCTTCCAGTTTACTTAAAAAATTAATTTCCGGTAATTTCCGGAATCGCTTTAAATCTTCATAGCAATATTTTATGAACACCTGTTTCGGTGCCGTGACCTTTTTGTCTGATTATGGCTGGGGACGAATAATATCAAATCAATGAAAACAATAAATTTTAAATTAATTAGCCTGTTTCTTTTAGCAGGTTTAAGTGCCTGTAAAAAAGAAGAAATATTAGAACCGCTTCCTGTACCGCAGGACATGAATACTCTTCAGATCGTAATTGACACGCTTCC
>JBAZHY010000200.1:0-4830 GCA_041652175.1 Pedobacter sp. | reverse complement strand
GATATCAGACGATCTCCTGATATGGCCAGTGTGTCGTATTTGCCATTGGCATAACTCCCTTTCGGGCGATTAAGTGCATCTACCATCAGATTCTGAACACCACGCTGGCCACGGAGAAGTTCTTCGTATGATCTTTCTACACCGGTAATGCCATGGTAATCTCCCTGGCGATAAAAGCCGTTCGACTTTTCAATAACCTTTTGATTAACTTCTCCGATATAACCCAGAAAGTGAGCGGCTATACTGTCCGGATATCTTCTTACTGTCCGGTTCTGGACAAAAAAACCGGGAAAATTACTCAACTGTTCCTGAAAGGAGGCATAGGTTTGTACAGAAAGTTGTTTCTCGAAGATAGATGCTTTATAAGGCGAATAGTTGCGGGCTTTTTTGAATCTCCGGTCAAAACCCTGTTTGCTGATTCCGACCAGTTTGCAAAATTCCAAAGTATCAAACGACTTAACCTCCCGGGGAATTACCATAAGGTCATAGACCGGTTCATTCTGAACCAGTATTTTCTCTTTCCTGTCTAAAATAATTCCTCTTGCCGGATAGATGGGTAATCTTCTGATTACATTGTTTTCTGCCGAAAGGATATATTCCTCACTGATGACCTGAATATAAAAAAGGCGTAATAGTAAAATGATAGATAGGACAATGAATATTCCCTGAACAACAAACTTCCTTGCGAAAAAACTATTCATTAATTCTTACCAGATTAAGATTATTTCTGTTGTGCTTTAGCCAAATGACTGAAGCAGCCGATAGTGACAAAACCATTCTTTTAATCTGTAAAAGTAAGAAAGAATTTATACTGAAGATAGGCTCTGCTTAATTATTTAAGCATAAACTTACTTTCTTACCTTCTTGCTGAAGAAAGCGAATTCGGTTATAAGCATCAGTAAAACGGTAAACGCTGTACTGGATAACACTCTTATCAAAGTATATCCCATTTCAGAGAATTTAAAAGTCTCGAAACTGAAAAGGATCAGGTGATGGAAGAACGTAAGAATAATGGCGTAGAATATAAACCATCTGAATCCCATAATGCCAAGACTGGGATCAGGTTCATTATCAAATCCGTCGCGTTGAACGGTAAGGTTAATAAATATGATCCTCACAAAAGCAAGTACGGTACATGCAGCTGCATTTAAACCAAGGGTATCATAAAAAACATCAACAGTTAATCCGGTGAAAAATGCCAGTAAGAACAATGAAAAATTGGGAATTCCGAAAGGAAGAAGCAGAATGAAAAGTATATATAAATAAGGAATACTGAGATTATAAAAGCCAATATTTTTTAGCAGAAATACCTGAGCGGCAATCAGTACAATAAATCTGATGATATTGACAACCAATAATTTGCCCATTATTCATTTTTGTTTTGAGCCTCCAGTTCCAGCTGTTCGCGGGAAAGAAGGTTATTGATCACATATACGTATTGAAGTCTTGAAAAGTCTGTATCCAGTTTCACCTGAATTTTCAGGGAATTATCCCCCTCAGGTGCGTCGATTTTGGATACAAAGCCAATATTTGTATTCTCAGGAAACAGGGAAAACTCAGAGGTAGAGACCCGGGTGCCTTTTTTGATAACCAGATGGCTTTGAATATCTTTCAGAGTGGCATACCGGGGGTCAAGACTACCTTCCCCCCAAATCAGTGATCCTATATTCCCGTTTACATTGGCACTTATTTTGGTTTCAGTATGCAGCAATGAACGTATTGTAGCAAAATTTTCAGAAACATGCAGAATGATTCCCACCACACCGGTAGAAGAGATAACCCCCATACCTTTTTTAATTCCATGTTTTTGACCGCGGTTTATAGTGATGTAATTATTTTTTTGATGAACGGAATTGTTAATCACTTTGGCTACCGTATAAGTATATTGTTGAATCAGATTGGTATCCCGAACGGTTACCTGCTTCAGACTATCATTACGGAATGAACTGGTTAATTGATTTCTGAGACGGGCATTCTCCCGGGCAAGGCTATCATTTATCTTGCCCAGAATCAGATAACTGCTGAATTCATTGACTTTTTCATAAGCGGCACCAACTATCTGATTGGATGAATTCCATACACTGGCACGCTGATAATTATTGTTTTTGACCAGAAGGATCAGAGAGATAATAAAAAATATAATCAGCAAAAAAAATGCGTTGTACTTACTGATGAAAAGCCAGAGGTTACGCATACTTTATCTGTAGGTTTTAAACTGTAGGTTATAAGCAGAAGTTAATTCATACTTTGTACTAAATGGTTCCAATTCATGTCTAATTAAATGGGAAAAATTACAATTAATTTTCATTGAATCTTATTAGTAAGAATAAACGTAGTACTTATAACTTACAAATCGTTCTACTGCATCAGGAATTTAAAAGTACCAATGTTTTTAAGTGCAATACCAGTACCCCTAACTACTGCACGTAACGGATCTTCAGCAACATGAACAGGCAGTTTTGTTTTTGCGCCTATACGTTTATCCAATCCGCGGAGTAATGCTCCACCACCTGTCAGATAGATGCCGGTTTGATAGATATCTGCAGATAGTTCAGGAGGAGTAATTTCCAGTGCCTTCAATATTGCTTCTTCAATCTTTGAGATGGATTTGTCAAGACAATGCGCAATTTCAGTATAGGATACTGTAATCTGTTTCGGAACACCAGTCATCAGATCACGACCCTGAACTGCATAATCAGCAGGTGGATCAGAAAGTTCAGGAAGGGCAGCTCCAACCTCAATTTTGATTTTTTCGGCAGTACGGTCACCGATCATGATGTTATGCTGTCTTCTGATATATTGAACGATATCGCTATCAAAATTATCACCTGCAACACGAATAGACTGATCGCAAACAATTCCTGAAAGTGCTATTACCGCAATTTCAGTAGTACCACCACCAATATCGATGATCATATTTCCCATAGGTTCTTCCACGTCGATACCAATACCTACTGCAGCAGCCATCGGCTCATGAATCAGATAAACT
The DNA here is from genome assembly GCA_041652175.1 of Pedobacter sp. Taxonomy (GTDB): domain Bacteria; phylum Bacteroidota; class Bacteroidia; order Sphingobacteriales; family Sphingobacteriaceae; genus Daejeonella. Next base: position 1,841 of record JBAZHY010000200.1, on the reverse strand, counting down.
TCTTTGGCACCTGCAATTTCTGCTGAGTCGCGAACAGCACGTTTTTCCACTTCAGTAATACCGGAAGGAATACAGATAACCATTCGAAGGGAAGGGAAAAACCAGCCCTTTCCGTTATTGATCATTTTGATCATTCCACGGATCATATATTCAGCAGCATTGAAGTCTGCAATTACTCCATCCTTTAGAGGTCTTACTGTTCTGATATTATCGTGTGTTTTACCTTCCATCTGCATCGCCTGACGACCGATAGCTATAACTTTGTTGGTTGTACGATCAAAAGCCACGATTGACGGCTCATCAACTACAACTTTATCATTATGTATTATAAGAGTATTTGCTGTTCCGAGGTCAATAGCAATCTCTTGTGTGAACCAATTGAATAATCCCATTCTGTATCTTTTATCGTGTTGAAAATTATACTAAGATAAACTCTTTTTATTAATCTGTTCTTAACGGAGTAAATCCCCGATTAGTGTTTGAAATGTCTGACACCGGTGGTTACCATTCCAACTCCTTTGGTATTAGCCATATCAATCGATTCCTGATCCTTGATTGAACCTCCGGGCTGAAGAACCATAACCACGCCTGCATCAGCGGCGATCTCTACACAATCCGGGAACGGAAAGAATGCATCAGAAGCCATTACGCTTCCCCTGATTTCAAAATTAAATGCATGGGCTTTTACTATTGCCTGCTGTAATGCATCAACCCTGGATGTTTGTCCGACTCCACTGGCAATCAGTTTATTGTTTCTGGCCAGAACAATAGTGTTCGACTTGGTATGCTTTACAATTTTGTTGGCGAAAATCAGATCTTTTAATTCCTGAGCAGTCGGCTTACGATCGGTCACAGGTGTCATTTGTTCTGCTGTTTCCATCAGCTGATCCTTGTCCTGTTCAATAATTCCGTTCAGCAAGGTTTTAAATTGTCTGGACGGAAGTGCAACTTCATTTCTCTTTAGAAGAATACGGTTTTTCTTTCCGCACAAGATCTGTTTTGCGTTTTCTGAAAATGAAGGGGCAATAAGTACTTCAAAGAACAAATTATTAATTTCTGAAGCAGTCTTCTCATCAATCTCACGGTTGCAGATCAAGACACCTCCAAATGCAGAAACCGGATCGCAGGCCAGTGCTGCTTTCCATACTTCAAGAATGGAATCACCTGAAGCTACTCCACAGGCATTCGTATGTTTCAGAATAGCAAAAGTAGGTTCATCAAACTCATCGATTAAAGCAACAGCCGCATCTATGTCAACCAGATTATTATATGAAAGTTCTTTACCATTAAGTTTATCGAACATGGCATCCAGATTGCCATAGAATACACCCTTTTGATGAGGATTTTCCCCATAACGCAGTGCACTTGCTTTTTGTTCGCTGTATTTAAAAACGGTCAGGGGATCCTCCTGGTTGAAATAATTAAAGATGGCAGTGTCGTAATGTGAAGATATATTGAAAGCCTGTTTAGCAAAGGCTTTTCTGTGGTTTAACAGGGTATAGCCATTATTCTCAGCTAAAATATCACCTAAGGTTTTGTAATCATCTTTGGAGGCAATAATTACTACATCATTATAATTTTTTGCTGCTGCCCTGATCAGGGAAATACCACCAATATCAATTTTCTCAATGATGTCGGTTTCTGATGCTCCTGAGTTCACAGTTTCTTCGAAAGGATATAAATCAACAATTACAAGATCAATTTCCGGGATTTCATACTGACTGATCTGAGCCTGATCTTCTTTTAGTTCCCTGCGATTGAGGATACCTCCGAATACTTTGGGATGAAGTGTTTTTACACGTCCGCCAAGTATGGAAGGATAACCTGTCAAGATCGGAAGA
>JBAZHY010000199.1:0-4835 GCA_041652175.1 Pedobacter sp. | reverse complement strand
TTTTCTCTGCATCTTCGTTAAGATATTCAGTAGGTGCTCAGGAGATCGCAGGAGGTAAATATGGCAAGGTCCTGGGAGCTGAAGCATACAGCCCTTGTCACCTTGAGAGTACTCATCCTGATTTGTTCTGGTATGGTATTCATGGTGTAGAAACACTCTTTACTGTGATGGGGCCGGGCTGTAAACAAGTTGTCAGAATTAATACGCCTGATGCGGATGTTGTTGTAGGTACCTGGAATGATGGCAGGATAGGAACTTTCCGTGGTGTCCGTTCAGGTAAACTGGGTTATGGCGGAACAGTATTCGCTGAAAAGGCAACTGTTCAGATTGGCGAATACGGAGGATATAATCCTTTGTTGAAGCAAATTACGGATTTCTTTACAAGTGGTGTTGTTCCTGTGAATCCGGTAGATACTCTTGATATTTGTGCATTTATGGAAGCTGCTGATGAAAGCAAGCGTAAAGGAGGAACTCCGGTGACCTTAGCTTCTGTGTATGCTAAGGTTCCTAAAAGTAAATAACTGATGTTCTTAAAGCAATGAAAAATACGGATCAGTCAAGGAGAAAATTTTTAAGTACGGGAGCGCTGGTTTTAACCGGTCTTACGGCTTTTGGTTATGAGGGACTAGATATGAATAATTTGTCTGCAGCACAGGATAGGATCCGGATTGGTTTGATAGGTTCGGGAAGCCGTGGACAAGGTTTAGCAAATCTGATGTCAAAGATTCCCGGCTTTGAACTAGTTGCCTGCTGCGATATCATTCCTGAAAACCTTCAGGGGGGATTAAAGTATGCTGCAAAAGGAGCCAGAGGGTATTCCGATTATAAAAAGTTATTGCAGGATAAAGAGGTTCAGGCAGTGATTATTGCCACCCCACTTTATCTGCATCACCCAATGGCTGTCGATTCCTTAGCCGCCGGTAAGCATATTTATATGGAAAAGACCATGGCATATAATATTTCGCAGGCTCTTGACCTGGTAAAGAAGGTTGAAAAATCAAATCTTGTGTTTCAGGTAGGTCATCAGTACAGGTATTATTCCATGTACATGAAAGTTAAAGAAATACTTTCCAAAGGCTGGATTGGTCAGGTTACTCATTATGAATGTCAGTATAACCGTAATTCAAACTGGCGCAAACCGGTTAGTGATCCTAAGATGGAACGTGCAATTAACTGGAGGATGTATAAAGAGTATTGTGGGGGAGTATTGTCTGAATTAAGTGCCCATGAAATTGACATTGTAAACTGGATGACAGATAGTCATCCATTGAAAGTTGCTGGTTTCGGAGGGATAGATTACTGGAAAGACGGCAGAGAGACTTTTGATAATATCCGTTTGGTTTATGAGTATCCGGAAGGAATAAAGGCAAGTGTTACTTCAATTCTTTCTAATGAATATAAAGGTTACTCCATGCGTATTCTTGGATCTAAAGGTACGATCGAAATACTGAGGGATCAGGCATATATTTATCCTGAAGCAACCAGTAAAACATTAGGTACTGTTGACGGGGTGACTGGTGCAACAGTTGAAGTACTTCCGGGAGGTAAAGGAAAGGCCATTGAATTTGAGAAACAGCAGGATCCAACAACTTTTGCTTTGATCGATTTTGCCGAATGTATCCGCACAGGAAAAAAGCCAGCTTCAAGTGTTAAAACCGGAAGGGATGTGGCTATTGCTGTTCATATGGGAAATATGGCTGCTGAAACAGAAAAAACGCAATACTGGAAGAATGAATATTCCATTTAATTATAAAATTTAACAGAAAAATTCGGACCCTCAGTCCGTAAATACAGATTTATGAAAAACTCAGATTCCCGCAGGGATTTTATTAAGAAGACGGTTACAGGTGCCGCAGCACTTTCCATTGGAGGTGTTTTGCCTGGATTCAGTGCAAAGAGTTACGGACGTATCCTGGGCGCAAATGAGCGTGTCCAGGTGGCCATGATGGGCGTAAATAGTCGCGGACTTGCTTTGGCCTCTAATTTTGCAGCTCAGAAAAACTGTGAGGTTCGTTTTATCTGTGATGTAGATAAACGGGCGGCAGAGAAATGTATAAGTACGGTAAGTAAAATTCAGAATAAGGAACCGATGGCCCAGCCTGATTTCAGGAAGGCTTTGGAAGTAAAGGATCTTGATGCATTGGTTATCGCTGCCCCTGATCACTGGCATGCTCCTGCAGCTTTACTTGCTTCTGCAGCAGGTAAACATGTTTATCTTGAAAAACCTTGCAGTCATAACCCTCATGAAGGTGAGTTGCTTTTAGCAGCAGCTAAAAAATATAAAAATGTAATTCAGATGGGTAATCAGCGCCGTTCATGGCCGAATGTTGCTGCCGGTATTGCCGAATTGCATGGAGGAATTATTGGTCGCCCGTATTTTGCAAAAACATGGTATACCAATAACCGTGCATCAATTGGTGTAGGTAAAAAAATTGCTGTTCCTGATTGGCTGAATTATGATCTCTGGCAGGGTCCTGCACCACGTCGTGATTTGAAAGATAATCTGATTCATTACAACTGGCACTGGTTCTGGCACTGGGGTACAGGGGAGGCTTTGAATAATGGTACTCACATGATTGACCTTGCCCGTTGGGGTCTTCAGGTTGATTATCCAACAAAAGTAACTTCTGCAGGTGGCAGGTATAGATATCAGGATGATTGGGAAACTCCGGATACTCAGAACATCAGTATTGAGTTTGGCAATAAATCAACCATATCCTGGGAGGGTAGAAGCTGTAATCCATTCCCAATCGAAGGAAGTACGGTTGGAGTTATTTTCTATGGCGAGAATGGTACCCTGGTCATTGGCGGAGGGAATGCCTACAAGGCTTTCGACTTGAAGAATAATCTTATTAAAGAAGCCAAGAATGAAGTTAAGGTAGATACCGGTAGTTTAACCAGTCCTTCACAGACATTGGATGCTTTCCATCTTCAGAACTTCTTCAGTGCCATAAAGAGTGGAACGGCTTTAGCTTCTGATATTGATGGAGGACATAAGAGTACCCTTCTTTGCCAGTTGGGGAATATAGCTCAGCGTACCGGCAGAACATTGAATATTGATCCGGCGAATGGCCATATTAAAAATGATCCGGGTGCAATGAAACTCTGGTCCAGAGAATATCAAAAAGGCTGGGAACCTAAGGTTTAAATAAAAAAGATAAGAACCTTGCCAAAACGGTAAGGTTCTTATTTTTTTAATAGCTGTCTGAAACTGCAGGTCTTATTTCCTCTGTTTAATCGACAAAACATGATTTTTTAGAATATCTGCCTTCCTTTTGAAGGTAATTAGAATGATCCATGAATTAAACTGAAGAAACATGATCAGAACTTCAGGCAGAACTACCGGCTTTTATCGCTGGAAAATTTGTGCTATGCTTTTTCTGGCAACAACAATTAATTTTGTTGATCGTCAGGTACTTGGAATTCTGGCTCCTCAGCTTCAGAAGGAATTTAGCTGGAGCGATTCTGAATATGGATTTATAGTTTCATCCTTTCAGGCAGCCTACGCTATCGGCTTTCTTTTTATGGGTCATCTGCTCGATAAAATTGGCACCCGTATGGGAGCAATGATTGCTATCGGATTCTGGAGTATCGCCACCATGCTTCATTCAATAGTTGGTTCTTTGTTTGGTTTTGCGGCAGTACGTTTCCTTTTGGGATTAGGTGAAGCAGGAAATTTTCCTTCAGCCATGAAGGCTGTATCAGAATGGTTTCCAAGAAAGGAGAGGGCGTTGGCTACAGGCATTTTTGTTTCAGGTGCAAGTGTCGGGGCTATTGTTGCCCCCCTGACCGTTCCTTTCATCGCCATTCATTATGGATGGCAAATGACATTTGTGATAACCGGGGCCATTGGCTTTGTATGGATTGCATTCTGGATGTGGATGTACAGATCTCCACAGGAACATCCCCGTTTATCAGTTGCAGAATTGGAATACATCAGTAGCGATCCTCCTGAAACCCCGATTAAAATTTCATGGGTTCAGCTCCTGAAGTACCGCCAAACCTGGGCATTTGCTTTTGGGGCATTTATGACTCATCCGATCTTTTCATTTTTTTTGTTTTTTCTTCCTAAATTTTTTTACTCCAACTACGATATAGGAATAGATAAAATTGGCCCGATACTGATTATAATATATCTGATGTCTGATTTAGGCAGTATTGTTGGAGGATGGGCTTCTTCTGCATTGATTAAAATTGGCTGGACTATAAACAAAAGCCGTAAAACCACCATGCTGGCATCAGCCTTATGCGTGGTTCCTGTTTATTTTGCTGCACAAACAACTGAATTGTGGGTTTCAGTCGGATTAATAGGTTTGGCGCTTGCAGCTCATTCTGCATGGTCAACTAATTTGTTCACACTTACAACAGATATGTTTCCGAGACAGGTAGTGGGCTCAGTAGTGGGCATTGGCAGTATGTTAGGGGCAGTAGGAGGGATGTTTGGTGCCAGTATAGGTGGATTTTTGCTCCAAACTACCGGTAGTTACGTCTCATTATTCTTATTTGCGGGCTGCGCCTATCTTATTGCATTTACCGGTGTTCAATTGCTCGCTCCAAAATTAAAGTCAATAACTTTAGAGAAAATATTATAATTTGTACTTCCGTTTAATTTAAAAGCAGAATCGCGTTGAACATTATGGCAATTAAAAACTTTAAACAATTATTATTAGCAAACTGCATGGTCATTATTGCGGCATCATCCTGTAACAGTAATAAAGAAGAAGTTCAGGAAAGAGATAACAAAATAAAGCTGATTACTCTGGATCCGGGTCATTTTCACTCGGCCCTGATTCAAAAATCCATGTACGATGAGATCGACACAGTAGTACATGTTT
>JBAZHY010000198.1:0-4860 GCA_041652175.1 Pedobacter sp. | reverse complement strand
GAAAAGTATGGCATTTGGTGCACAGGACTCCAGGTAATTGATGGCCATATCCCGTGCGGTATATTTAGACGAGCGGTCATGATCATTCCATCCCTCTTTTGCCATTAAAACAGGTGCGGCAAGCAATCCGATCACAGTTGCAAGTACAGCAGCTTTTGGTGCCTGTAATTTCTTTCTCAGAAAATCGGCTATCCCGGCAACGCCCAATCCGATCCAGATTGTAAAAGCATAGAATGATCCGGTGTAGGCATAATCCCTTTCCCTTGGTTGCAGTGGGTTTTGGTTAAGATAAAGTACAATTGCAATACCGGTAAAGAAAAATAGTAAACCTACGATACCTGCATCTTTCTGATCGCGTTTAAAATGCCAGAATGCACCAATGATTCCAAGAATAAACGGCAGGAAGTAAAAGGTGTTATAAGCATTGTTCTGCAGCTGACTTTTTGGAAGGGCGTACTGCCCGCCAAGCAACATATTATCAATAAATTTAATTCCTGAAAGCCAGTTGCCATGAATGTAATCACCATGACCCTGTTCATCGTTTTGTCTGCCTATAAAGTTCCAGGCAAAATAACGGGTGTACATAAAGCTCGTTTGATAACTGATCAGAAAGCCAATATTATCAATAAAAGTTGGCGACTGATCTTCTTTGAGCCCCATCCAGTCGCGGTAAAACCCAACATGCTGCGGATCATCGCTGTACATTCGAGGGAGCAGGGTGTTACGATCGTAAACACGCTCATATTTCTGACCTGCACTTTCGTATTTTTCTTTGCCTTTACGATAAATAATATCCCCCTGTTTGCTGTCAATCGGCTTCGAATCAAAATACTGCCCGTAAAGTAATGGTCTGTCGCCGTATTGCTCCCTGTTAACATAACTTAGGAGCGAAAATGCATTCGATGCATCACTGTTATTCAATGTAGGATCTGCCTTAGCCCTGATTACGATCAGTGCAAAAGATCCATATCCGAAAATGATGAATACTACAGAAATCAGTGCCAGATTAAGTACCCTTCGCTTTTGACGGATATTGAGAATATATTCAAGACCGGCAAGTAATAGTCCGGCGATAATTAAGCCGGAAATACCTCCTCCAAGAGTCATTAAGGCTACAAATGCTGTAACAGCCAGAGTTAAATGGAATCTGTTTCCATTAATGCTGTAAAGTATACCTGAAACCAGGCAGGTTACCAGTAGAATTGCGAAGAAAATTACCCCGCTTCCAAAACCTAAACCAAGTGTATTGACGAAAAAGAGATCAGAGTAAGCTGCAAATTTGATGGTATACTGAACAATTCCATACTGAATAAATGCGAGGATGATTATTCCTGCAAGCAATGCCAGTAAGGTACCTGATGAGGTCCTTGTTTTGGATCTTCTGAAATAATAAACCAATGCAATAGCAGGAATAGCCAATAGGTTAAGGAGGTGAACGCCGATCGACAAACCCATGATATAGGCAATGAATATCAGCCATCTGTCGGCATAAGGTTCATCCGCATGTTTATCCCATTTCAAAATCGCCCAGAATACAACAGCTGTACATAGAGATGATAAAGCATATACTTCAGTTTCTACTGCAGAGAACCAGAATGAATCAGAGAATGTAAACGCCAGGGCACCTACCAGTCCTGAACCCATGATACTGATCATTTCCCAGCCGGATAATTCCTCATCTTTTGAAGAATAGACCTTTCTTGCCAGAGCAGTGATGGTCCAGAACAGAAAAAGTATTGTGGCGGCACTGGCAACAGCAGAGCACATATTTATCCAGAATGCTACCCTGCTGGTATCATCACCTGCAAGAAGTGAAAATGCTTTCCCGAGCATGAGGAAAAGAGGCGCACCGGGCTGGTGAACTACCTGAAGCTTATAAGTTGAGGCTATGAATTCGCCGGAGTCCCAAAAGCTTGTGGTTGGTTCAAGTGTCAATGTATAGACAATCAGGGCGGTTAAAAAACTCAGCCAGCCCAGTAAATTGTTGATTTTGTTATATTTCATGGATTCAAGATCAATTATACTGCGCCGAAATTAATGATTTTATTATTATTTGCTGTAGAAAGAGGATATCCTTTAACACTAATTAACACTAAAAACAGGCAGAATAAATAAAAAACAAAATTTTAAAATTGATTTGCACTTTAATACAAATCACTCTATATTTGCATTCCATTTCAAAAGGACCTTCTTTTTGAAATTGTTTGCCCGATAGTATAATGGTAGTACGACGGTTTTTGGTGCCGTTTGTCTAGGTTCGAATCCTGGTCGGGCAACTCTAAAATTTCGAGTTTCGGAATTGCACATTTTTTAATCGCCTGGCGATTCATATAATTGAAATATTGTGTTTTTAATAGCTTTTAATCCGAAATTTTAATTTCGAATATCCGAAACAAAATGCCTGCAACATTTAATCCTATCAAATTATTTGCCGGATCCGGAACAAGGGATCTTGCGCAGAAAATTGCTGACAGTTACGGTAAAGAATTAGGTGATATTACCCTTTCCAGATTCAGTGATGGCGAATTTCAGCCTCATTTTAATGAGTCTGTCCGGGGTTGTGATATTTTTCTTATTCAGTCTACCAATCAACCGAATGATAATCTTGTAGAGCTGTTGCTGATGATTGATGCAGCAAAAAGGGCATCTGCACATTATATTACTGTGGTGGTTCCGTATTTCGGACTGGCAAGACAGGATCGAAAAGACAAGCCAAGGGTTGCAATCGGAGCTAAGCTGATAGCAAATCTGCTTACAGCGGCGGGAGCTCACAGGATAATGACTATGGATCTTCATGCAGCGCAGATTCAGGGATTTTTTGATATACCTGTCGATCATCTGGATGCATCTGTAATTTTTGTTCCGCATATTAAAAGCCTTAACCTTCCGAAGCTTACCATAGCGTCGCCTGATATGGGTGGCTCATATCGTGCAAGAACATTTGCAAAGTATTTTAATGCGGAGGTTGTAATTTGTGATAAGCAAAGAAAAAGAGCTAATGAGATTGAATCAATGTCCATTATCGGTGACGTAACCGGAAGGGATGTGGTATTGATCGACGATATTTGTGATACTGCAAGAACCCTGGCAAAGGCAGCAAGCCTCATCATGGAAAAAGGAGCTAACAGTGTAAGGGCTGTTTGTACACATCCTGTATTATCCGGAGATGCTTACAATACAGTCGAGAATTCAGCACTTAATGAACTGATTGTTACTGATACAATTGCTGCAGTCAGAACAAGTCCTAAGATAAAAGTATTATCTACCGCAGATCTTTTCAGCAGGGCCATTGCTAATGTAAATGAGCATGGATCTATCAGTGAACTATTTAAAGTAGATTAAAGAAAATGAGCTTTACATTCAGGTTTAAGCTCGCCTGATAATTAATTAAATAAAAAATGAAATCAATTGCTATTAGCGGTTCTCCAAGAGAGAACGTAGGGAAAAGAGACGCTAAAGAGCTGCGTTATGAAGGTAAAGTGCCTGCAGTTCTTTATGGTGGAAAAAATCAGATCCACTTTTCAGTGTCTGCAGCTGATTTGAAAGGTTTGGTGTATACACCGGAAGTTTCATTCGTTGCCTTAGACATTGCCGGTGTAAAAGCACAGGCAATCATTCAGGATGTAGATTTTCATCCTTTAACTGATCAGCCATTACATGTTGACTTTTTAGAGTTGGATGAAAAGAAATCTGTGGTTATGCAGATTCCGGTAAAATTAACCGGTACTTCACCTGGTGTTAAGATCGGTGGTAAATTAGTTCAGAAATTACGTAAACTGCGTGTTAAAGCATTACCTAAAGATATGCCTCAATACGTAGAAGTAAGTATCACAAAGCTCGAAGTTGGTAAGTCAGTTGGTGTTGGGGAATTAAATTTCGATAACTTCAAAATTATGAACAATCCGGCTGATACTATCGTTTCAGTAACTATGTCACGTGCATTGAAACAAGCTGAGAACGAAGCAAAAAAATAATTCAAAATTGAATTAATAAGAAGCAGTGCAGGTTTTCCTGCACTGCTTTTTTATGTAATAACATGTGCATATTTAAAAGCTTTCAGGCATATTTGTTTTAGGATGAAATATTTAATTATAGGTTTAGGGAATATCGGGCCTGAATATGCTGATACCAGGCATAATATTGGATTCATGGTTGCAGATGCATTGGCAAAGCAATCGCACTCTTCCTTTTTTAATATGCGGCTGGCCTATTACACAGAGTTTAGCTATAAAGGACGAAGTTTGTTTGTGATCAAACCAACCACCTATATGAATCTGAGTGGTAAGGCCGTTAATTACTGGATGCAGGAACTTAAAATACCGGTTGAGAATATTATGGTAATTGTAGATGATCTTGCAATTCCGTTTGGTACAATCCGGCTGAAACCTAAAGGGAGTGCTGCCGGGCATAACGGATTGAAAAGTATAGAAGCCAGTTTGGGCAGTGCAGCCTATGCCAGACTTCGTTTCGGTATTGGTGATAATTTCCCTAAGGGCCGACAGGTTGATTATGTGCTGAGCGGTTTTGATGAGGATGAACAAAAGGAACTTCCGGCTTTGATTGATCGCTCAGTAGAATTTATCCACAGCTTTGTAACAGCCGGTACTGAATTAACCATGACCAGACTAAATAAATAATACTTAATATAATTATTCTGAAATGAAGATTTACGGAATCCCTAATTGTAATACAGTGAAGAAAACACTGGATTGGTTCAAGCAACATCATATTGATTATACATTTCATGATTTTAAAAAACTGGGGGTTACGGATGCTAAACTTGAAGAATGGGCAGAACAAACGGGCTGGGAGGCACTCCTCAATAAAAGAGGCACAACCTGGCGAATGCTGGATGCCGGG
>JBAZHY010000197.1:0-4865 GCA_041652175.1 Pedobacter sp. | reverse complement strand
GGCTTATTTTCAAGTCGAAATGGGAAAAAAACGAATATTATTATTTCCTGTATCTTGACGGGACCATGATCCTGCAATTTTTGATGTTATTCATTTTCAGCACAATATTTTCATGAAGGATATTACCATTCTTTCATTAAATATACTTGGCGAGCCTGAACTATTAACTTCAGACCACCAGGAGGGGATGACCGCGTTCTGTAAAAGACCTGTTAATGAAGATGCTATTCAACTGGGTCTGACCGGTTTTGCAGGAGATATTGTTGTAGACACAAAACATCACGGAGGCATTGATAAAGCCATTTGCTGCTATAATGCTGATCATTTTCTTAAATGGAAAAATGAACTGGGATTTAACCTTGGGCCGGCTGCATTCGGAGAGAATCTTACCTTATCGGGGATAAATGCAGATGAACGCAATGTTTATATCGGCGACCGCTATCAGTTAGGTGAAGCAATTGTAGAAGTATCACAACCCAGGGGTCCCTGTTACATGATAGGAATAAGATATAATTATAAAAAATTTCCCGTTCATTTACAGGAAAGTGGTCTCACCGGCTTCTATCTCAGAACAATAAAGCCGGGAATTGTCAGAACAACCGATAAACTTATTCATATTTACTCCCATCCAGAAAAGATCTCTGTTATGGATGTTAATCATGTAAGGTATCACGACTCTGAAAACAAAGAATGGCTGCAACGACTGATAAATCTTCAGGAGCTTACTTCAGAATGGCGTATCCGCTTCGAAAAAATGTTAAATAAGACATCAGGGTAAATTTATTATTTAACAGAAATCTGTTAAATAATAAATTTATAACCAACACCACGTACAGTCTGCATAAAATGAGGCCTGTCCGGATTACTCTCAATTTTCTTACGGAGTCTGACAATATGCATGTCCAGGGTTCGTGTATTCACATCTGAATTATATCCCCAAACTACCATCATTAATTCATCACGATTTATGACAGTATTGGCATTTTTTAGAAAATAAAGCAGGATCCGGTTCTCCAGAATAGTTAGTTCTATCTTCTTTCCGTCGCGCATTAATGAATGAGTATTAGGATGATGTTCCATATTACCAAACCTGTAAACCTCAGATTTCTCACTGTTGATTACATATTTTACCTTATTTTCGATCAGGGCAACCAGAACATCCATGTTAAAGGGCTTGGAAACATAATCTGATACTCCAAAATTGTAGGCATCTATCTTGTCTACATCCTGAGCTTTTGCAGTCATCATAATAATAATATTATCAAACCCCAGCTTCCGAACATTCTGACATACATCTGATCCCTGTTTACCCGGAAGCATCCAGTCAAGCAACACTATATCAGGCTGTTCTGTCATGATCAGTTCTTCAGCAACTATTCCGTCAGAGGCTTCCACAACATTATAGCCTTCTGTTTTAAGGCGATGAACAACTAAAAACCTGAGGTTTTCGTCATCTTCAATCACTGCAATTTTTATCTCTTTCTGCATATTTATATTTCGAGTGGCAATTCAATCTTAAATTCTGAACCATTACCTTCGATACTCTCAACGGTGATGTTTCCGTTCATAAATTTAACCAGTTCTTTACAGAATGCCAAACCCAGGCCCACACTTCCCTGCTGATTGTACTCATTCTGAATCCTGAAAAACTTCTTAAAAATATTTTCAATATCCCCTTCCGGAATTCCGATTCCCTGATCAATAAATCTGAAAACAACATATTTCTTGGATTTTGAAATATCAATTAACAGTATTTTCCTGTCCGGTCTTGAATATTTATAAGCATTATCAATCAGATTTTGAAAGATACTTCCCAAAAGTACAGGATCCGACTTAATATAATCTATATCCCTGATATTACATCTGATATCAAATAAAGGATACTTTAACTGATAACTATCGATCAGATTCTGACAAAACACTTCCAGATTGATGTATTCCGGCTTGATTTTTATTGCTTTATTCTCAATCTGGGTAAACGACAATAGTTTATTCAGGAGATCATTCAGTTTCTCTGCTTCTTCATCCAGAATTTTCCCATAATGAAGCCTTTCCTGATCAGTGAGTTTTGTTGCGCTTCTGATATTATTCCCGGCAATTTTTATAACGCTCACCGGAGTTTTGAATTCATGAGTGAGATTATTTATAAAATCATACTGAAGTTTGAAAAGTTTACTATTGATATTTAAATTACGGTATATCAGATAAGTAATTAATATCATTATGGCATAGGTCAGCAACAGTCCTCCGGCAATTGGTCTGAATCTGGAATTTATTTCCTTCCTGAGATAATTCTTACTGGAACTGAAATACAACTTAAATCCGGAAAATGGTCCGGATAATGGTAAATCATTACTGATCAGATCAGGATTATTCTCAAGATATTCATAGACCAGTGGCTTAATACTGATGTATTCATAAAGCTCAGGGTTGGTGTTTATAATGTGTAAATGCAGGGGATTCAAATAAAAAGTCATCATATCCAGCTGATAAACAGGAGAATTTAAATTATCCTTATCCATCAGGTCTTTATATATCCTGATTTCTTCATTTCTGGGGATATTCATAAACGTAATTCTCCCGGAACTAATGCTGTAAAATACATTAAAGCGATCGGCATCACTAAGAACTTTGGTAGTATCTGCTGAGCTGATAAAACCACTAAATTTTAATGCCATTTTACTGAATTCGTCACCTGCTTTTATCAGGAAAATATTATTGGATCGATTCTCTTTATAAAGTACAATTGAATCTGGCTGGATATCCCTGGAAAACTGATAAACTGATTTCGGAGCCATCGTAAAATTCCTCATCCTGATTCCGTCAGGAACCCGATGATTACTGATTCCGGCATCATAGAATAATACCCTGTCTACAAACCTGAATTTATCGAAAATTGTATCAACAAACTTAGTTGCCTGTGCCGAATCCAGATATCCCTGATAAAAAGAGATTTCAGGAATGGTATTTTGAAAAAAATCATTGTATGGCTTTACTGTTTCTTCAAGCACTTCAATTTTCTGTGAAACAAATTCATTTTCAACATATTTTGAAGTCAGATTGAAAGCCAGAAAAAAGACACCTCCCATGGAGGTGGTAATCAGAATCAGGAAAAGAATAACCAGAGAAAAATTTTTACGATAATTTTGCTGATACTCTTTCATTTCAAATTACCGGCCAAGGTTTTTTTCAAGAAATATTTCAAGTTCCTTATACAGCTCCAGTCTGTTTTTGCTATTTCTGAAGACTTGTCCCTCCCCGTCCTTTAATAAATAAGTCACCGGCACATTCCGCTTTCTCAATTCTTTAACAAACTGGTTTGTTTCATTCATATTAACTCTGGGGTCTCTGGTACCCTGAGCAATAAGCACCGGCGATTTTATTTTGTCAGTTTGAAACACCGGTGAAGCTGCCCGAAAATAATCAGCATCAGTTTCAGGATTACCCACCGTTTCATAAAACATCTGAAGATATGGCCTGAAATATGGCGGAATATCCTTTAAGTAGGCAAACAAATTGGTAAACCCGGAATAAGAAGCTCCACATTTATACAGATCTGGTCTTGTGAACAGGCCATGCAATGCTGAAAACCCTCCAAAACCTGATCCGTAAATAGCAATACGTTTCGGATCAGCAATACCCTCAGAAATCAGCCATTCTACCCCATCGGTAATGTCATCCTGCATTTTCCCGCCCCATTCCTTGAATCCTTCAATCCAGAATTTTTTTCCATAACCTTTTGATCCCCGGAAATTAACCTGAAAGACAGCATAACCCCTGTTTGCCAAAAACTGAACTTCTGAATTATATCCCCAACTGTTTCTGGAATCGGGACCACCGTGAGGTATTACCACAACCGGAAGTTTTTTACGCTTACTCCCCTTAGGCAAGGTAAGATATCCATTTATTAGTAAGCCATCTCTTGCAATAAAACTTACAGACTTCATTTCTGCGAGTTCATCTACATCCAAAGTAGCATTCACATCACTCAGCTTTACCAGCTTATTATCATCCGGAGTATAAAGATAAAATGATCCCGGATTGCGGTCAGTATAGCTGCGGATGATAAATTTTTTTTCTGCTGAATCAGAGCTGCCTATCCTGATTTCTGTATTGGGTAGTAATTTGTCTAGTTTTTCAAAGATAGTCTTTACAGTATCATCAAGGTAATGCCTGTTCTTTTTCCATGTTTCAAAGCTGGCATAAATAAGCTTATCTTTTTTCTCTGAATAGGTTGCATCAGTGACATCTACTTCAGGGTTGCTGTAAATAATACTATGTTCCCTGCCTGTAACGCAGTCAAGCTCAACTAAAGCCATCCTGTCTCTGTTTTGATTAGATAATGCATAAATGCAACTATTATCCATACTGAATGCAACCGGCATTACACTGGTTTTAAAATTATTTGTTAAAACGATCCTGAATTTCTGGTTCTCTGAATCCCTGTATAATATCGTCTCATTTACTCCATCACTGGCTACAGCCATCCTCAGTTTACCGGCCGGATCTGAAAACCATTTGGTTATATTTCCCGGATTCTTCAACAGAAGGGATAGTTTACCCGTCTGTATATTTACTCTGTAAGCATCAAAAACAGTAGAATCACGCTTGTTCAGAGCAATCAGAACATGATTATCCTGAACCTGACCTGTAGTAATCAATTTAATCTTAGTATTTTTAAAAGTAACCAGCTCCCTCTTGTTTGTGCCATCAAATCTTATTGCAAACAAGCTGGGATCTTCTACTTCTGAACCATCCTTTAAATAAATAATTTCACTATTATTTGCCCAGAAATACCCCGAAATACTTCTGTTGGAATCGCAGGTCAGCTGCAATGTATTTCTTCCGTCCCAGGTCTCTACATA
>JBAZHY010000196.1:3864-4884 GCA_041652175.1 Pedobacter sp. | reverse complement strand
AACCTGTTTAGTGGTTGTTTGGGTATTGTATTTGCATTTAATGGCGCGCTCCATTATGCAAGTTATGCTATTCTCATAGCAGCTGTTTTTGATTTCTTCGACGGAATGCTAGCCAGATTATTAAACGCTTATTCAAATATTGGAAAAGAGCTCGATTCGCTTGCTGATATGGTCAGTTTCGGGGTCTTACCCTCTGTTATTATTTACCATTTGTTTCTGCAGACACATCTTTCAGATGGCATTGGTATCTGGCTTCCTTATTCAGCATTTCTGATTGCGGTATTCTCGGCCTTAAGACTGGCAAAGTTTAATATTGATACCCGTCAGGCAGAACATTTTATAGGACTGCCTACCCCTGCTAATGCGATGCTGATCGGTTCGCTGCCGCTGATTATCAATCAGGGTAATTCCTTTATGTTAAATTATATTGCTAATCCTTTTATCCTGCTGGGTTTAAGCATTGGGATGAGTCTTTTACTGGTTGCAGAACTACCACTTATTTCATTGAAATTTAAAAACTTAGGCATAAAAGAGAATTTCTTAAGATATATTTTGATCATTTGCTCAGTAATCCTGCTACTGACTATTAAATTTTCTGCAATTCCGATTATTATTGGGTTATATGTGATTTTATCTTTTGTTCAATTCAGGATAATTCACCGGAATCCGCAATAAATATAAATAGCTGATTCAGTATTAATTAAAACCTCAGGGCTTTAAACATTTCTGATTAAATCTGAAAAAATAAGATTAACCGGCCTGCTCGAGTTCCTTTTTTACTTCTTCCAGTTTCACAAAAAGTTCTTTACTGAGATCATTAAGCTTATTAAAGGCTTCAGGAATAGTATTCAGATTAACGAGATTACGTGCATTCTGCTCTATTTCGGCCATGCTTATCCGGGCCGATTCAACCCCCATAAAGGCCAGGGTAGGTTTAATTTTATGTGCAATATCTGCAGCACCCGACCAGTTTTCATCCTGAATATGTTGATTAAGCTGTTCAAAATAAGAGGGTGTCTG
>JBAZHY010000196.1:0-3854 GCA_041652175.1 Pedobacter sp. | reverse complement strand
AAAAAGTCCGATCATCTCTACCATAAATTCATTACTGCCACTTGCAACATCTTTGAGATAGGACAAATCGATAGTAAACACGCTTCTTTTATTTAATTCTTCAGACATATTATTTTCTAATGATAAGCTAAGATAGCTTTTTTACAAATAATTTATCAGTCAATTCAAGCAGTAACTGCTTAATTGTTTTTCCGGAAACCGCATGAATGAGATCGGGTGCTATTTCTTTTAAAGGCATCAGCGCAAATCGACGTTCAGGCAGCAAAGGATGAGGAATTTTAAGATCAGTTTCATCAATTATAATATCCTCATAAAGCAAAATATCAATATCTATGGTTCTTGATCCCCATTTCTCTTTCCTATGGCGGCCAAGCATCTTTTCTATCTCAAGTATAGCGGTCAATAGATTTTGAGGACTTAAGTCGGTACTTAATTTAACAGCCTGATTAAGAAAATCGGGCTGATCATGTTTTCCCCAGGAAGCGGTTTGATATAATGATGATAATTTCTCAACTTTTCCAATCTTCTCCCCGATCATAAAAATGGCATCAGCAAGATATTGTCTGCTGTCGCCCAGATTGCTGCCCAATAACAAAAATGTTGTGTACATGTAATTTTAGAGACCTTGTAACAAATAGCCAAATACTGACTCTGTAAATTTGTATACTTGCATAGTTAAAGCATTTAACCCTTATATGAAAGAATTTTTCAAATTTGTTTTTGCCTCAATGCTGGGATTCATCCTGTCATT
The DNA here is from genome assembly GCA_041652175.1 of Pedobacter sp. Lineage (GTDB taxonomy): Bacteria > Bacteroidota > Bacteroidia > Sphingobacteriales > Sphingobacteriaceae > Daejeonella. The sequence goes on along the minus strand of JBAZHY010000196.1, from coordinate 3,103 downwards.
TTTTACTGTATTGATACTGATGATTCTGGTTATAACAGCCATGGTTTCAACTGCAGCTAATGATGGAAAAGTGAGTCCGGCTGCCAACAGCATCATGCATATAAGTCTGGATTATCCGATTAAGGAGAGAACAGATAAAAATCCTTTTTCAGAGTTAAATTTCATGGGGTTCGACAGTAAAAAGACCCTTGGCCTTAATGAAATACTAAAAGGAATTAAAGACGCTAAATCAGACGATCATATCAAGGGCATTTATCTGGATGCATCCTCAGTTTCAGCAGGATTTGCAAGTATTGAGGAAATCCGCAACGCATTGCTGGATTTCAAAAAAAGCGGAAAATTTGTCCTTGCTTATAGTGAAGTTTATTCTCAGGGTGCTTATTACCTTGCAACAGCAGCCGATAAAATTTATCTGAATCCTGAAGGCATGGTCGATTTCAGAGGCTTAAGTTCCGAAATCATGTTTTTTAAAGGAGCATTGGATAAACTCGAAATTGAAGCTCAGATCATTAAGGTTGGCACCTATAAAAGCGCAGTTGAGCCTTTTATTATGGATAAAATGAGTGAAGCGAATAAATTTCAGGTTACTTCTTTTCTGGGCTCCATGTACAATCATTTCCTTTCAGAAGTATCAGACAGCCGGAAGATCTCCAAAGATCTTCTTTTCAACATTGCAGACAGCGCAAAAATCCGCTCTCCAAAAGATGCACTGACCTATAAGATGGTTGACGGGCTTAAATACAAAGACGAAGTTCTGGATGAGATCCGGACATTGGTGAAAATTGATAAGAAGAAAGATATTAAATCGGTAAGCATTGAGGAATATACTCCGGCTGTTGATGAAAATGATGGGGCATCCAGTAATAAAATTGCAGTAATTTATGCTGGTGGTGAAATTATCAGCGGTGAAGGTAATGATGAAACTATTGGATCTGAGCGTATTTCAAGAGCGATCAGAAAAGCCCGTACTGATGATAAGATTAAAGCCATTGTTCTCAGGGTAAATTCTCCCGGTGGCAGTGCCTTAGCGTCTGATGTAATCTGGAGAGAAACTGTTCTGGCAAAGAAAGCAAAGCCAGTAATCGTTTCAATGGGTGATCTTGCAGCTTCAGGTGGATATTATATTTCTTGTGCTGCAGATTCAATTTATGCCCAACCGAATACCATAACAGGTTCTATCGGGGTATTTGGGATCATTCCTAATATGCAGAAATTCTTTAACAATAAACTCGGGATAACATTCGATGGTGTAAAAACATCGCAGTTTGCTGATTTGGGAACCGTTAGCAGACCTCTGACTGATACTGAGAAAATGATCTTTCAGAATGAGGTAAATAAAACTTATGATTCATTCACCAGAAAAGTTGCCGAAGGGCGTAAAAAATCCCAGTCGTACATAGATAGTATTGGTCAGGGCCGTGTATGGAGCGGACAGGAAGCTTTGGAAAACGGCTTGGTTGATAAATTAGGCAATATTGGCGATGCAATTGAATCGGCAGCCAGAAAGGCAAATATCAAAGATTATAAAATTGTGAGTTATCCTGCGCAGGTTGATCCTTTGAAGTCATTATTCGATCATTCAGCAGATAAGGTAAAAGCCTATTTTGTAAAACAAGAACTTGGCAATAACTACCTTTATTACGAGCAATTAAAATCTGCTTTAAATTTAACAGGAATTCAAACCCGTATGCCATACAACATTTCCATTAAGTAAAGTACCCGGAATAAAAATTAAATAAAGAACCCTTCCCTTTTCAGGAAAGGGTTCTTTATTTTTGGTGGAATGGAAAATAAAACTATAGCCCGGACTTTAAGATTGTTAAGCCAATTAATGGAGCTCCACAATGAGAATCCATTCAAGGTAAAGTCTGTGGCAAACGCTGCCTTCAAAATTGATAAACTTCCTTACTCATTAACGGGTAAAAGTCTTTCGGATCTGGAAGCTGTTGATGGCCTGGGAAAGAGTATAGCAGCTAAAGTATTTGAGCTGATTAATTCCGAAAACCTCAATGAACTTAATGAACTGTTAAGTCAGACTCCTGCAGGTATCGTTGAAATGATGCAGATTAAGGGCTTAGGACCAAAAAAACTATTGGTTATCTGGAAAGAATTAGGAATAGACTCGGTTGGGGAACTTTATTATGCCTGTAATGAAAACCGACTGATTGAAGCAAAAGGATTTGGACTTAAAACACAAGAGGAGATCAGGAAAAATATAGAATTCAGCATTGCCAGCAATGGACGCTTTCTTTATGCAAGAGTTGAGAATTTTGCCGAAAACCTACTTGAAGCCGTACAATCTGAATTTAAAACAGACTTATGTTTTCTTACCGGCCAATTCAGAAGAAGATGTGAGATCATAGATAGTATAGATTTCCTGATTGCTGCTGAAATCCCTTCAGAAATTGTTTCAATTCTGGAAAAACTGGGATTAAGCTATTCAGAAACAAACTCAAATACTGTTCAATGCCAGTCTGAATCGGGAATTATAATACATCTTGCATTTTGTGCTCAAAGTAATCTGGGATCCGAACTAATCATCCGAACAGGAAACAATGAACATGTGAATAGCTTATTGGCCTTATTAAATGATACAGATCTTGCGGGTAAAACAGAAAAAGAGATTTATGAACTGGCAGGAATATCCTTTATTGAGCCGGAATTAAGAGAAGGAAATAATGAAATTGAACTTGCAAAAGCAAAATCCCTGCCTGAACTGATTAGTTATGAAGATCTCAGAGGTAGTTTGCATAATCACAGCACCTGGAGCGATGGAATCCATACTCTGGAAGAAATGGCTTCCTTCTGTAAAAATGAGCTCAGACTGGAATATCTTGGAATCTGCGACCATTCAAAATCTGCCTTTTATGCCAATGGTTTAAATGAGTTACGGGTTTCTGCCCAGCATAGAGAGATTGAGGAACTGAATCAAAAGCTTTTCCCTTTCCGCATATTAAAGGGTATCGAGTCTGATATTCTGTATGACGGATCGCTGGATTATTCAGATGAAGTTCTTGCCAGTTTCGATTTTGTGGTAGCTTCAATACATTCTATCCTGAATATGAATGAAGAAAAAGCTACTGAAAGATTGATCAAAGCAATA
>JBAZHY010000195.1:0-4896 GCA_041652175.1 Pedobacter sp. | reverse complement strand
AACGAAACTTTATGGGGGTAAAAATGATAATGATATTGGTAACTCCTGGTTTGTAGGACGTCCGATAAGTGCCATTTATGATTATCAAATGAGTGGAGGCCTGTGGTCTGAACAGGAATTATATACCGGTAAAACTTTGAATAATTGGTATCCTGGTCAGTTTAAATATGTTGATCAAAATAATGATGGAATTATTGATCCAAATTCAGATAGAACAATCATTGGCAATCGTACTCCTAATTACAGGCTTAGTTTAAGTAACACTTTATCCTATAAGAACTTTACATTTTCTTTCTTCCTGAATTCAATACAGGGAGGTAATGGATATTATATGGAGAATAATGCTTCTAATATTAATGCCGCAAGTGCACCGGCAGGCCGTGAATCTGCAGGGATAATAAGAAATAATCTTACCGCAGTACAACCTTATTGGACACCTGATAATGGAGTAAATAATTCCAGTGGAATTTATAATGCTCCTCCCGTGTGGAGCGGAATTTATGAAAGCAGGAGTTTTGTAAGGTTACAAGACATTTCATTATCCTATAAATTAAATCCGGCCATTCTTAAAAAATTGCATTTAGTTAGCGGACAGATCTATGTTTCCGGTAAGAATCTTTATACCTGGACGAAGTGGTCAGGTTGGGATCCTGAGACAGGCATCAGCGATTCACCGCTTATGCGAAATTTTATTGCGGGTTTCAGGGTTTCTATTTAATCGGTTTACCCGGATTGGCAGTTTAGTAATTACAGATTTTAAAATTAAAGATCAATGAAAATTTATAAATATCTAATTAGCAAAAAGTTATTGCTACTTACCGGCATTTTGGTTTTAATGTTTTCTTCTTGCCGAAAGGAGGTTCTTGATGAAACTCCTCTTGATTTTCTTGCCCCTGAGAATGCTTATAGTACTGTTCCTGGGATTAAGCAGGGGATAGCAGGATTATATTCAACTGTGCGTCAAAACTGGTACTACGGACCTAATGATGCCGTAACTCAAATGTACGGTATTGGAACTGATTTGTCTTATTTTGGAGAAGACCCTGCCAGTGCACGATTTTTGACTGACTATTCAACTTTCCTTACGCCATCAAATTCTTACACTAGTATTTTTTGGACATGGAACTATCAGTTGGTACAAAGGGCCAATGTTCTGATAGAAGCTATTGAATCTTCAAATAGTTCTATTTGGACTAATGAAGCTCAAAAAAATGCATATTTAGCAGAAGCAAAGTTCTTTAGGGCATTTGCCTACCGTATTCTGGTTTCATTTTACGGAGATGTTCCCTTAGTAAAAGAGGTAATCAGATCTGCCAAAACTGATTTTGTAAGGAGTCCCCAATCAGAGGTGTATAAATTAATGGAAGAAGATCTCACTTTTGCAACTTCAAAGCTACCTGTGCCGGGTAAAGAAGAAGCACCAGGAAGGATTAATCAAGGAGCAGCCTGGCATATGCTAAGTGAATTATATCTTACTGACGGTAAATATCAGCAATCTGTTGATGCAGCATCAAAAGTGATAGACGGGTATGGTTATGCCTTGATGACAAAACGTTTTGGAACAAGACTTGCAAAAGACATTTTAGGGTCAGGAGACGTGTATTTTGATCTTTTTGGATATGGTAACCAAAACCTGTCAACCAATACCGAGGCTATCTGGGTAATCCAGGTGGAACCGATTATTACAGGAGGGTTATATGCTGAAGGAGAGAGAGCTTTTGGACCAGCTTATTACAGAATGGGTAATACTCCTGATGGTTTTCCTGCGTTTCGGGGTGAACTGGTTAATGGTAAGTATACCGGGATTTCTGACACTTTAGGCAGACCAGTTTCCTGGATTCGTCCTACTAATTATGTTGCATATGATATATGGAGAAGCGACTGGACAAATGATATCAGAAATGCAGAGCATAATATTAAAAGGAATTTTTATTACGATAGCCCCTCATCTAAATATCATAAGAAAAAGATTGATTTTAGTCTTTATCCTGCAGGATCAAGAGATGCTTTGAGAGACACAACCCAGTATATATATCCATACTTTATGAAGTTTGTTGATCCGCTAAATCACTTTACTGATCCTGCAAGATCTGGTGGTGGGCAAAATCATAAAGATCTTTATGCAATACGACTTGCAGTTACATTACTTGTACGCGCCGAAGCTTATGTTCGTTTAAATAATCTCAATGCGGCAGCAGCAGATATTAATAAAATCAGAACCAGGGCAAATGCAACTCCGGTTTCACCAGCAGATATTAATCTGGATTATATACTGGATGAAAGAGCCAGAGAACTTTATGGAGAAGAGTGGAGAGCTATTACATTACGCAGGATGGGGAAATTTGTGGAAAGGGTAAAGCGCTATAATAATAATCCTAAAGTTCCGGGATTAAATATCAAGGATTATAATAATCTGTATCCTATTCCTCAATCTCAGATTGATCTAAATATTGGTTCGGTAATGAAACAGAATCCAGGATACTAATTATCCTTGAGTTATAAATAACGTATTATTTGGATCTGATGAAGCATGGGTAATTTAATTGGGTGGATGTATATTTAATACATCCACCCAATTTGAAGAGGTTTGTTTAGGAGAAATACATAAGAAAGATTTTATTTTTTACGATTGTTAATAAAATCTTTCAACCCAATACTTGTTATGCTAATAACTAATTCTAATCTCCGAATTTGTCATTTTTACTGTAGTTGATTCGGGTGTCAACAAGAAATTTCTTATTCACAATCAATCCATCAGCATCTGCCGGATTGTAAACAATTCCTTTGACTTTGGATCAATACTAACTCTGACCGAAGCCATATCCGCATCCCCAAATACCTGAACACGTGTAAAATTTAATATAGTAGAGCGTTTATCAGGATTTAACAAAGGTTTATCCACAATGAAGCGATGGGAGTCTCCATTAATCCAAAGTACAGGCTTGCCGTATTTTATACTTAGTTCCGAGAGTTTATCGCAGATTCCCTTAAATACCGGAACGATTTTACCTCCCAAAAACATATCTGCCTGAGTAAAGAAAACCAGGCCTTTTTTATCTGCGGCCTTCCGGTAAATTTCTTCTATCCATGCAAGGTTAGCTTTTTCACGCCCTAAAAACTCGGTATTATCTCCACCTATCCTGAAGTTATTATTGCTGCCTACCACATGAATGGTTGCAAACTGAATGTCTCCGTATTCCCAGGAAAGATTTTCTACATAATCTGAAAATAGAGGATTTTCAGCCTGTGTATTCAGATTTAGTTTTTTCTTTCCGAAACTTTGCCTGTTTGAAAAAAAGAGTTTGCGCAGAGCACTGAGGCGTTCCAGCGGATTATAGCTTCCGGCAGCCTCCCGGTTACAATCAGTCCATTCATTATCACCCGGAGTATAGATCAGAGGTTGTGAAAATGTCTCAAAATAAGCATGTATTTTGTTGAAGTATTCATCACTGCATAAAGTAGAACCTGATTTGAAATCACCAACATGAACACTGAATGCAGGTTTTTCCTGATTAACCTGCTTGATCAGGTTTTCAAAGCGGCCATAATCAGCAGGTAAGCGGTAGGGCATATCTCCAAAGGCAATGAACTCAAATTTATTAGATTGTGCTGATAGTGTTGAACACAGCATTGAAAGCAGCAGAAAGAGACTAAATATTCTCATAGATCTATTGTATCAGCTATAAAAGTAAAGAGAATTTATGGGGAAAGTGTTCTGAAGTTGGGTCTCTAACAAACAAAAGCCTGCAAAATGCAGGCCTTATCCGGATTAGAAATTTGATTCCTGAAATTAGTGTGCATCGTAGATGGTAACTTTATCGAAGAATACCCTGAATTCATCTAAAAAGGCTTTATGCAATGGATGAACCTGATAAACATCATGAGCTGCAAGATCTTCGAAAACCAGTAATAAACTAAAAGTATAGCTGGTATCAACAACTGCACGTTCTATCGGTGCAGGTGTACCTATATGAAAAAACTTAACTACATCAATAAATTGAAGGGTATCCAGACTTTTGCGGAATGCAGCTTTCTGATCATCAGTCATGTCGGCTTTCAGCCAGAATAAAACGTGGTGTGCTATCATTTTTTTTATTTTTTTTCAAATATATAAAATGAGGGATGCTGATGACAGGAAATTAGTTTTAACTTTTTAAGAACTTCTTGGGAATTCTAAAGAATGGTTAGCATAGATTATTGTTTTATAAACTAATTCTTCTTTAGAATATATTCCTCCCTCGATCTTAAGATATGCACCATGTTTTCATTTGCCCAATCTGAGAGTTCAATAAGCTGCCCGACCAGACTTCTTCCCAGGGGAGTCAGTTCATATTCAACCCTTGGAGGAATCTGCGGATAAATGGTACGTGTAACCAGACCATCCTCCTCGAGTGTACGCAAAGTAACCGTTAACATCCGCTGTGAAATTCCGGGGATTAACTTTTTTATTTCTGTGAATCGCAGATTTTCAGACTTGCCAAGAATGATTATGGTATGAATAGTCCATTTATCACTGAGGCGGCTTAGAATATCAGTAATCGGACAGTGCTTTGTCTTTACATTGTCAGAAAAATAATTTTTAATTTCTTCGCGACTGCCTTTGGGTGCTTTTACGCTATTGGTTACCTCCATGATACTCGGTATAAAGTTCCTGCCGTATTGTTTTGTGCAAAGTTACTAAATACTTTTGAGTTACTAAAAGTAACTATAATAATTATATATGAATATCATTTCAGCATTAAACTGGCGCTACGCAACTAAAAGTATGATCGGTAAAACTATACCGCAGGATAAGGTGGACGTGATACTTGACAGTATTCGTTTATCTGCTTCATCTGCAGGCTTTCAACCTTATCAGGTGCTGGTTATTCAAAACAAAGAATTACTTGAGAAAAT
>JBAZHY010000194.1:0-4896 GCA_041652175.1 Pedobacter sp. | reverse complement strand
AGAACCATCTTTCAAAAGATAAACAGGTTCTGATGGGAATATCTTGCCCTCAGAATTTACTTCCAGCTGCAAACCTATGGCTATGTCCCTTTCACCCAATGGGATGTTCTGAACTTTTGCATTACGGTTAATACCCTTAACTAAAATATAGCCTCGCCTGAAACGTACGGTATCGCCTATATTAACCTCATAGGTTACCGGCTTTTCATAATTCTCATCATCAGAATGCCCTTCATGATCCTCATGATCTTCTTCTTTAAGAGGCACACTGCTTACATGGGTATAAACGTCGTGAAACAGGTAATGTCTGGTATCAGGAGATGCAATGATCTGTCTCATTTTAGCATTCTGCTGAGCATTTGGGTAAAGAGTAAAATCCTCTTTCACATTACCCGATTTTTCATCAATTACACGATAATTAATTCTATAGTAGGTATTTACTCCCTCCGTAGAATCACCCAGATAGGTAACCGTATAACGATCCATTTTAACAGGCTCATCCTTGTAAAGAATAATATTCTCACGCGGATTGTTGTTCTTGGCAAACTCATCTCCGAAACCAATTCCTGTATTGTTAATAGAAATTACTTTATTAGTGGCGGCAGCAACCAAGGCACCTACCAGTAATAAGGCAAAACCAATATGGGCAATTGCAGAACCTGCCAGTTTCCATTTACCCTTAAATGCTTCTCCGAGGATCCTGGCATTAGCAAGAATGGAAAATACTGAGGCAAATGTAAGGATGATATACATCACATTGGAGTAAACGTTCATCACATAAACGGCTGCTGCTGTAATAAATACCGATACGATTAACGATACTGAAATGCTGACAAAGAATTTCTTAGGATCTGTACTCTTATATTTCAAGAACTGAGAGAATGCAGAAATGAAAGCGATCACTACTGCAAAAGGAACCTGCCATTTATTATAATGCTGGATTACATTTGGCGGAGGTGCAATCTCCGTTCCGAACATCGCATTAAATACAGGAACAGATGTTGAAGAGAGAATCTGCAAACAAGCGATTGACAAAACCAAAGCTCCAATAAAGAGCCAGAACTCACGTGAATAGGTTTCTTCATCTTTCTTTGTAATCGGTAATTCTTTCCATCTTACAACTAACATTATAACTGCCAGAAACAGAAAAACAAGTATATAAAGTACCAGATGCCAGAACATTCCCAAATCTGTAAAAGCATGTACAGAAGTCTCACCTAAAATACCGCTTCGGGTAAGGAATGAAGCATATAAAACCAATACAAAGCTGATCAGAACCAAAAATATTGCTGTAAAAAAAGAGTGTCCTGTATTTTTATAGGCGATCATGACATGAACCGCTGCAATCAGTGTAAGCCATGGGATAATTGACGCATTTTCAACCGGATCCCAAGCCCAGAAACCACCGAAATTCAATGCTTCATAAGCCCAGAATGAACCCATGATGATACCAGTCCCCAGAATCATGACAGCGAAGAGAGTCCAGGGCATAGCCGGCTTGATCCAATCTGTATATCTCTTTTCCCACAATCCTCCAATAGCATAAGCAAAAGGCACAACCATTGAAGCGAAACCAAGGAACAGGGTTGGAGGATGTATCACCATCCAGTAGTTCTGTAACAAAGGATTCAAACCATTACCATCTGTAACCAGACTCAGATAATCCCCACGCTGAAATATTGGGCCAGGAACCGCATCTCTCAATAATATAAATGGTGAACTTCCAATTCTGAGACCGAAAATTTCTACTCCTACGAGCATAGAGGCAATAAACGCCTGTGAAAGCATGATAGTAGTCATCACAGAATTCTCCCAGGTTTTACCACGGCGAAGTATGATGAATCCTAAAATTGCCTGCCAGAACATCCAAAGCCAGAAACTTCCTTCCTGTCCTTCCCAGAAAGAGGAAATAATATAATAAACCGGTAGGATTTTGGATGAGTGAGCCCATGCATAATGGTACTCAAACAAATGATTGTAAATGATATAATACAGGCAGGAACCTATACCAACAACAGCCAATAGATTCAGATTATATGCTATTCTTGCAATACGCTTCCAACCCGCTGATTCCTGATTAATGAGCGGATCCTTTGACAAACCCGCACGGGTTGCAAAAAAATAGGCAATGGTTGAAAGCACTGCCGTACAAAATGATAGTATGACAAAAAACTGCCCTAACCTCCCCGGAAGAAGATTTTCTCCAATATATTGTATGTCCATTTAAAATTTAAATTTTGGCGGTAGAGGCTGAGACTTCCGTAACTTCTACTTCGTCTTTAGTATATTTAGAAGGGCATTTCATCAGAATTTTTGAAGCGTGAAACTCATTGCCAATCATTTTACCTGTTAGTACAATTTGTTCTGAACGCTCAAAATCCTGAGGTTTAGAGCCATTGAACACTACTTTGCATTCCTTTCCCTGATTATCTTTCATGTAAAATGCAAAGTAATTTGCATCCTGCTGAGGGTTATAATGAAGTTCTTTTTCCTTATTCAACTGTCCTACAACATGTAGTTCTGTTTCAGATTCTTTGGCATCATTAAATGAGCCATAAGTACTTGAGTCAGCATAAGTACTGATAATAATACCAATCGCTAATGCGATGATGACTATACCTGCGATGGAACTTTTCTTCATGATAATTTTTGAATTTGGTTAGGATCAAAATCAATTACAAAAGTACTAAATAGTATACTTGTGCGGCAAAGATAACAAGAATGTTTCTATATTAGAATCATTCCAAACAAAAAGAGGTTCCGAATTAATCCGGAACCTCTTTTATCAGGTAAAATCTGATTATGGCCAGATACCCATATTCATGTAAGAAACTGCAACTTTGTCGATAGAACTTACAAAAGCTGCAGTTCTTAATCCATCGATTTTAGGATTATTCATCTGCACATCCCTTATCTCATGATAAGAACGAATCATAGTATCTTCAAGGCCTGAATTAACAAGTTCCAGCTCAGAAGCACCCTTGATAATCATACTTCTTTGTATCGGATCAAGAGAAACACCGGTAATTTTCTCAACTACATTAACCAGATTTAGGTTGGCATTTTCCTCATAACGCTTATCCATACGTCCAAAAGCCACATGAGAAAGATTTTTCAACCATTCAAAGTAAGAAACTGTAACTCCACCGGCATTACAATACATATCAGGAATTAAGATGCAACCTCTTTGGATCAGAAACGCGGCAGCATCAGGAGTAGTAGGACCATTCGCTGCTTCTGCAATAATTTTCGCCTTAATATTGGCAACATTATCCATAGTGATCTGATTTTCCAGAGCAGCCGGAACTAGAATATCACAATCCTGTTCCAATCCTTCTGCAGTATTCTTGAATTCTTTCTGAGCACCTGAGAACCCAAGTATCGAACCGGTTGATTTACGGTGATTAAATACCTCATCAAGATTTAACCCATTGGAATTATAAATTGCTCCTTCAAATTCACAGATACCCACAATAATTGCACCGAATTCAGTCAGGAATTTAATCGTATGATAACCAACGTTTCCAAGACCTTGCACAATAACCCGCTTCCCTGATAAACCCGGAGTAAATCCCAGCTTTTTCATATCTTCAGCAATATCAACACACTCGCGAACAGCTATAGCTACCCCGCGTCCTGTTGCCTCTTTTCTTCCGGCGATACCGTGAAGTGCAATAGGTTTCCCGGTAACACATCCTAACGCATCCAACTGTCCTGGATTCATGGTTTGATAGGTATCCGCTATCCAGCTCATTTCGCGTTCACCAGATCCATAATCAGGTGCCGGAACGTCAATCGCTGGCCCGATAAAATTCTTCTTAATCAACTCTACTGTATACCTTCTGGTAATATTTTCAAGCTCTGAGGTGGTATAAGCCTTTTGATTGATCTTAATACCACCTTTAGCACCACCAAAGGGCACGTTTACAATAGCACACTTGTAGGTCATTAAAGCTGCCAAAGCCATAACCTCATCTTCATTAACCATTTCACTGTAACGAATACCTCCCTTTGTCGGAGATTTGTGATGAGAATGCTCAACTCTCCAGGCATCAATTACCTCAAAACCATTACCACGACGAATTGGAAAACGGAAACGATAAACACTATTACAGGATTTGATCTGGTCAAGCAATCCCTCTGGATGAGATGTAAACTGAGCCGCATGATCAAAGAACTGGCAAACGTCACCAAAAAACGAAGTTTCTGAGTGCGCTGCGTCTATAGACTTAGCCATAAAAAAAATAATTAAATTGAATAATTGGTTTTATGGTACAAAGTTGAAAGAAATAAACTGATACTAAAAATGAAAATTACTTAGTGTAATAAGTACAATTTTAGTTTGACTAAAAAAACCTGATCAAAAGATTTTAAAAGAGGTTTTTTTACAATTTTTGTCTTTCAATTTTTTTCAGACGATTATCAATACTGAAAAGATAAATGGCAATTCCGATAAAAATAACAGCGATTACCGCTACTACTACATATATTTTACCAGAACTTCTAAGTTCGGTTGCCATTTCAACCCCACTTGTACTTTGTGCAAAGGAAATAGCTGAAAAAGAAAGAATCAGGCAGATTGTAAGGAATAGATTTTTCATTGAAATATATTTTTCGGTTATCTGTTGTCGGTTATCTGTTGTCTGACAAAAATCATAGCATAATAAATTATCAGTTCTGCTCATTTAACCTGTTTTCAACCTTTCGGATACGATACCTTAGGGTGGTGATCCATACACTAATCAGGATCCAACCGAGAACTGCCGGGTAAAATACTGGCCGCAATTCAGGTGCCATATCCTTGGTGTTAAAGCCCGGGTTACCTCCGTTTCCGGGGTGTAAAGAATCAGTCATTCTTGGTAATATGAATAATAATACTACCATAATCGGGAATGC
>JBAZHY010000193.1:0-4901 GCA_041652175.1 Pedobacter sp. | reverse complement strand
TGCTAAAGATCGTTTTGTAAATATTCTTCCTGAAATTGATGTTCCCGGACACAGTCTTGCTGCAATAGCCTCATATCCCGAACTATCCTGCACTCCCGATGCGGTTAATTATAGGGTTAGATCAGGAGAAAAGATAATGGATTGGTCGGGAGGCGCTCCTCCAAAGGCCCTGTTAGATAATACCCTTTGCCCGGCAAATGAGAAAGTTTATTCTTTTATGGATTCGGTTATTACTCAGCTTGCAGAGCTTTTTCCATTCGAATATATTCATTTAGGTGGCGATGAAGCTCCGATCAATTACTGGCAGAATAATGAAAAGATCAAAGCTTTAATGGCACGTGAAGGAATAAAAAAGATAACTGAGGTTCAGGGATATTTTACCGGAAGGGTCGAAAAAATTGTAGAGGCAAAGGGTAAAAAAATGATGGCCTGGGATGAGGTTTTAGAAGGAGGAGTGAGCCCTACTACAGCTGTAATGAGTTGGCGAGGAATGAAATATGGAATTGAAGCCGCGAATAATGGTCATGAAGTGGTTATGAGTCCAACGACCTATGCTTATTTAGATTATATGCAATCTGACCCAATCTCCGAGCCAAGGGTTTATGCATCTCTGAGACTAAGTAAATCTTATGAATTTGAACCGGTTCCTGCAGAAGTAAATTCTAAATATATTAAGGGAGGACAGGCTAATTTATGGACCGAGCAGGTGTATAATATTCGTCAGGCTGAATATATGACATGGCCAAGAGGATGGGCAATTGCAGAATCACTTTGGTCTCCTTCAGGCAGTAAAAACTGGACAGAATTCTTTTCAAGAGTTGAAAAGCATTTTACGCGTTTTGATTTTTCAGAAACCAAATATTCCCCTGCAGTATATGATCCAATTTTTAAAGCGGGTAAAACGGCCGATAATAAATTAACAATTGATCTGAGTACTGAAATTGATGGGATTGATATCTATTACAGTTTTGACAATTCTTTTCCTGACAGATTTTATCCAAAATACATGACAACACTAATAGCTCCTATTGATGCGAAAAAACTAAAAGTGATTACTTATAAGGGTAAAGTTCCTGTTGGAAGAATGCTCACGATGCCAATTGCAGAATTAAGAAAGCGTGCAAGATTATAACAAACAATAAAAGCCGGGATTAATAGCCTTTATTGTTTGTTTGACCAGAGACATCATTATTAAACAGCAGCGAAAAGTTCTTCACGTTGTTGTTTAACAATATCACTGTTAATATATTCATCATAGGTCATTAACTTATCTATTACACCTCCCGGTGTTAACTCAATGATGCGGTTTGCTACCGTTTCTGTAAGTTCATGGTCGCGCGAAGTGAATAAAATTACTCCTTTAAAATCTTTCATTCCGTTATTAAGTGCCGTAATTGATTCCAGATCAAGATGGTTTGTAGGCTCATCAAACATTAAAAGGTTAGCTTGTTGAAGCATCATTCTAGAGAACATACAACGCATTTTTTCACCGCCTGATAGCACAGAAGCTTTTTTAAGAACTTCTTCACCGGAAAATAACATTCTTCCCAGAAATCCGCGGATAAACTGTTCATCTTTTTCACCTTCGGAATACTCTCTTAGCCAATCAATCAGATTTACATCTTTGTCCCCAAAATAAGCTGAATTGTCATTCGGGATATCAGCGGTATTGATAGTAACACCCCATTTGAATAAACCCTTGTAATTGGTATCTCTACCGGTTAAAATATCGTAAAATGCAGTGGTTGCAAGACTGTTTTCTGAAAGTACAGCAATCTTATCTCCTTTGTTCACCATGAAATTAATTCCTGAGAATAATACTTCTCCGTTTAATTCTTTTCTCAGATTTTCAACTTGCAGAATCTGATCTCCAGCCTCACGACCCTGATGATTGAATAAAATTGCAGGATATTTACGGTTAGACGGCTTGATCTCATCAATATTGATTTTGTCTAAAGCTTTCTTACGACTGGTTGCCTGTTTAGATTTGGATGCGTTTGCACTGAATCGGCGGATGAAATCCTGAAGCTCTTTAACTCTCTCTTCATTCTTCTTATTTTGATCAGCACGTTGTTTAAGGGCCAGCTGACTTGATTCATACCAGAATGAATAGTTACCGGTATAAATGTTCATTTTACTGAAGTCTATATCAACTACGTGGGTACATACTGTATCCAGAAAGTGTCTGTCGTGCGATACAACAAGAATAATTCCTTCATAAGATGCCAGGAAATCTTCGAGCCATGCAATAGTTTGAATATCAAGGTCGTTAGTAGGCTCATCCAACAGAAGTATATCAGGTTTTCCGAATAAGGCCTGGGCAAGCAGTACTCTCACTTTCTGATTACCATCCAAATCCTTCAATAAGCTATAATGAAATTCTTCTTTGATCCCCAGATTACTTAACATGGTAGCTGCGTTATTTTCAGCATTCCATCCATCCATCTCGGCAAAAATATTTTCGAGTTCTCCGGCACGTTCTCCATCAGCTTCAGTAAAATCTTCCTTTGCATAAAGACCATCTTTCTCTTTCATCACATTATAGAGCTCTTTATGACCCATCATTACAGTTTCAATAACAGGAAATTCGTCAAAAGCATAATGATTCTGAGTCAGAACCGCCATTCTTTCACCAGGGGTAAACGATACAGAACCACTTGAAGGATCTATCTCTTTAGAAAGAATTTTCAGAAAAGTTGATTTGCCAGCCCCATTTGCGCCAATTATACCATAGCAGTTTCCGGGAGTAAATTTTAAATTTACTTCTTCAAAAAGAGTACGTTTTCCGTAACGTAAAGAGAGATTTGATACTGTAATCATGAGTTTAAATAAAATGCAAAGGTACGGATTTTCAGTCGTATATGAAAGGAATGCCAGCTTATTTGATGTTATTGATTGATTAAATGAACAAAGAACAATTATTAAGGGAACTGGCCTTACCATTGAACAAGAAGAAAGTTAATCAGTTAATTCTCGGCGACTCATGTTATATTAATGACCTGATTGATCTGAGCATTTATCCGGATAAAAAAGTGGCATTTCACGCGGCATGGATACTGGAATATATGATATACAGTAATCCTGAAAGATTCAGAAATATCTATGTGTCATTGTTATCTGTTTATCTGATTCAAAAAAACTTAAGTTGTCAGCGTCATTTTACTAAAATCCTGATGCTGCTTACTGAAAGTTCAAACAAACATTATCTTGAAACAGTTGATTTGGATCAGCTCATAGAAACGACCTTTGAGTTGATGATTAACTCTGAAACGCCTGTGGCTGTTAAAGCAAACTGTATGGATATTCTTTTTAATTTAAGAGAAACTTATAGTTGGATAGCGGAGGAATTGAAAGAACAAATTAAATTTTTATTGAAGGATGGAATGCCGGCTATTCAAGGCAGGGGTAAGCGTATCCTGAAACGGATGCGATAAAAGTTTATAATTTTTGTTGGACCTTTAAATAATATGCTTCTTTGCATTAATGAACAGGATAAAGGAAGATTTATATCAGCAATGCATACAATATGTAGAGGATTATATTCTGGCTGCAAAGCAGGCTATTGATGATGCAACTGAATCTGCAAATGATGATACCAAGAGTAGTGCCGGTGATAAGTATGAAACAGGGAGGGAAATGATGCAGCAGGAGATTGACAGAAATCGAAAGCAGTTGGATGAGGCTATCAGAATGAAAAATATTCTTCTTTCTATTGATCAGAAGCAGATTTCAGATACTGTTCAGAACGGAAGTCTAGTAATCACTAATCTCGGTAAATTTTATATCAGTATCAGCCGCGGCCAGATTTTTGCAGATGGCAATAACTATTTTGCCGTTTCAGCAATATCTCCGATAGGAGCTAAACTTATCAGACAGAAAAAGGGATATAAATTTGATTTTAATGGTAAGATTTTTAAGATTGAAGATATTTTTTAATTTTTTATCTGTTTACTTTTTTTCTTGGTTTCTTTTTTAAGGAGATTGATGTCCATCCAGTTTATAATTTCTTTGGTTAATGCAACTCTTCGGTTCGAGAATGCGTGGTCTGTATTCCAGATCTTATATTCGAATGTACTGCTTTGATTATATTTGGTGAAATAGGTGTTATTTTGATGTTCATCCAGAACTAAAATTGGCTTGTGCGATTTAGCTGCCATTTCTTCAATATTATAATCATTAAGTCTCGCTAACAAATCATTCAAAAATGTATTAGGATCACAATTCAACATTCCCAATGTAAGCAGATATTCTTTCAGGCTGACTAAATTTCCCTCAGCTAATTCCCCCTGAAGCAGAGTATAAGGATTGAATACAGAAACCCCTATGACTCCTTTGATTCTGGGATCCTTAGTTCCGGCAATTAACGCTATACCAGCTCCCATACTGTGGCCTACCACAGCGATTTTCCCAGTATCTACTTTTAATTTCTCCCTATTCAGACTGTCGGTAATATAATCCATAACCGCACTTACATCGTCTATGGAGTTTTGAAATCCAAAAGTACCTTTACTGCCCCATGCACCTCTGTAATTGAAGTAAATAACATTATATCCGGCCCGTCTGAGGTTTTGGGCAATATCAAGCCCCCGTTCGTTTCCGGGCAAACCATGGAGCATCAGAACAGTAGGATGAGGCCCTTTGCCATTTGCTGTATAAGCAAATCCATACATTGTAGATCCCGAAGATTTTATTTGCAGTTCTACCTGACCTGCCGGATAAAATTCATCAGGTTTGAAATCATTATACAGGTAATCAGCTTTGTTTTTTGAGGAATTGATTGTAGATCCTGATTTGCATGATGAAATAAAAATAATCGGGATGAGTGTCAGGAAGCAAAATGTATAAACTATTTTCATAGGGGACAATAGCAATTTCAATTAAAATAGTACACAAAAAAAGGG
>JBAZHY010000192.1:0-4909 GCA_041652175.1 Pedobacter sp. | reverse complement strand
ACTGCTCTGATGATAACCGGCATGATCTTCAACCCCGAAGTAAATGAATGGAATATTTTCCTTTGCAAATACCTCATGATCACTTTGAAATGTCCAGTCGTCTTTTCCGCTTCCGGGAATATCATGTCCGAAAAGAATTTTAATTCCACTGTTTTTAGCTGCATTATGAATGAGTTCCTTCAAAACCGGGGTATAGTAAGTGCCGGCAGCATATAATTCATTTTTTTCATTACGCGAGACCATATCTAAATTTACATTCAGTTTGATAGGATCTATAGAGGGTACAGGCATCCTGATATAGGATTTTGCTCCCTGTAAACCCATTTCTTCGGCATCAAAGGCAATAAATACCAATGTGTTTTCTGGTTTTCGTTTACTGAAGTAATCAGAGATTGCAAGCAGGACAGAAACTCCTGAAGCATTATCATCTGCACCATTAAATATTTCATTGTTTTTAATGCCTATATGATCATAATGAGCAGTGATGACTATGATATCATCAGTTTTCCCCTTTATAAAGCCTATCAGATTTGTACCGTTGATCTGTTCTCTTTTATTGTTTTTAAAACTGAAAGGGTGTCTGTATCCCTTATTATAGAATTGCAATCCTGATTCCCTGAAGCGACCGGTAATATATTCAGCAGCAAGTTGGTTCCCCTTTGTTCCGGTCTTTCTTCCCTCAAACTGATCTGATGAGAGCTTTTCAAGGTCAGATAATAACTTTTTCCGGTCGGTATTTTGAGCTAGTACCTGGTTGCTTAAAAGGAATGCTATAATTATAAATGATCTGATAAGCATAATGATATGGATTAAGCAACTTCACGAATGTCAACAGCTACCACCCTCGAAACACCCTGTTCAGCCATAGTAACCCCATAAATAATATCAGTGCTGGCAATTGTTCTTTTATTATGGGATACGATAATAAATTGCGACTGATCTGAGAATTCCCTGATAATATTATTGAACTTATCAATATTGGTATCATCAAGAGGGGCATCTACTTCGTCGAAAATGCAGAATGGAGCAGGCTTTAAAAGATATAATGAGAATAAAATAGCTGTTGCAGTGAGGGTCTTTTCACCTCCCGAAAGTTGATTAATGGATAATGGCCTTTTACCTTTCGGCCTCGCAATGATATCTATATCAGATTCAAGCGGATTTGTTGGATCTACAAGAATAAGATCACAACTATCTTCCTGATTAAACAATGAACGAAAGACTTCTATAAAATGTGTTCTGACACTACTAAAGGCATCCATGAATTTTTCTTTAGCAGTATCATCAATTTCCTTAATGGTTTGAAGCAATGACGATTTAGCCTCCGAAAGATCCTTTTTCTGTTCCTGGATGAACGTATAACGCTCGTTCATTTCCTGATAAGCTTCCATTGCCATCGGGTTGATTGCCCCATAATCATCCAGTTGTCTTTTCAGTCTTTCTGTTTTTTCGCGAAGTTCCGATTCACTTTCAGTCTGACTCTCCATATTGTTATCTTCGTCGATTAATTCTGTAATATCCACTGAAAATTCTACAGATAGCCGTTCTTTTAATGCATTTAACTCCAGTTTGATGGCAGTCTTCTGATCTTTAAGTTCATTTGTGATCAGGTCTGCCTGCTCTTTACTGCGTCTTAAAGCAGCAATTTTTTCTTCCTGTTCATTAATATTCCCACGTGAAGCATAATACTCCTGTTCAGCTTCAGTTACTGCAGTTTCGAATTCTTCCTTCTGGGCATACATCGCAAGCAGGTCTTCATCAGAATTGTCAGTATGCTTTATGGTTTCCTGAATGCTGATCTGAGTTTTTTCAAGCTCAGCCTGATTGACTTCTATTCTCGATTCAAGACTTTTTTGCTGGCTTTCACGGTATTCAAGATCCTTATCAATTCCGGAAACTTTATTCTGCTGCTGATGGTATCTGATGTTTTCCTGATTGTAAAGGGTAGATTTTGAGTTTAATATTTCTGAAAGCTCATTGTATTCCTGCTGCATGGCAAGCAGTTGTTCCTGCCTGATCTGTTTATCCACTTTAAGTTCTGCAAGTAATGGCTCAGAAGCTATAATTTCATTGCTGATACTGTTTATTTTAAGTTCAATATCCTGCTTTCTGTTAAGACTGTTTTCAATAAATGCGAGATATTGTTCCTGTTTGGTCTTAATTGAGGTATATTCATTGCTTAAGCGGTTAATTTCCACCTGCCAGACCTGAAGCTGATCTTTCAGAGATGATTCATGCAATTCCTTCAGGAGTTCTTCCTGTTCAGCAATAGACTTTTTTAGTTTGATGATGGAAGTTTCAGTGGAACTGATTTCTTTATTTAATTTCTCAAGATTTTTCGCCCTGCCAATTCGTTTACCCTCAAACAATCCGACTGAACCACCAGACATACCCACTCTGGTCTTTGAAAATGTGCCGGTTTTACTGAGTATAACAATCTGTTGATCCGGCAAAGCAGATTTGAGTTCGTTTTCATCGCCCGATTCCAGTAGAAATACATTATGAAGCAGCATTTCACAAAGTGGCCGATATTTTGAATCTGCATCAATGATTTCCATTGCTGAAATCAGATTTCCGCCTTCAGGTTTCTGATCCTGACTTCTTTTTATTTTGTTAATGGATTCCAGAACAAAAAAATTGGCTCTGCCTCTTGATGAGTCTTTAAGAAGCTGAATAGCGTTTACAGCTTCAGCCTGCGTTTCCACTACGTAATGATTCATCACAGGCTCAAGGTAATTTTCAATGGCAATCCGATAATCTTCCCTGCAAAATAAAACATCTGAAAGCAGGGGAGCCTGTTTTGCCCAGCCTGCATTTTTTTTCAAAAAGCGGATTGATTCAGGGAATCCTTCCAGATTGTCAACCATTGATTTTGTCAGGTTATATTCATTCTGTTTGGAATCCAGTTTTCTGCTTTCCTGATTCAGAAGTTCTTTCTTTTCCCTTATTTCTTCAGTATTTCTTTGAATCTGACGGGCCAGTTCATCTTCATGGGCTTTATTCTCTTCAAAGATCCTTTCCTTAGATTCAAGCTGTTCTTTAATTTCAGAAATCACCTTGTTAAACTCATTTAATTCAGTTTCTTTTGATTCTGTATCAGCCATATTCCGGCTGCTTTCCTGATGCAGCGCTTCTTTCTGAATATTCAGGATTGCTATGTCTTTTTCAAGCTTATAAACCTGATTCTGAAGGTCATTATTTGCTTTATTAAGTGTGTCAAAAGCCGTTTTAGAATTTTGCTGCCGGAGCCTAAGATCACTAAGTCCCTGATGCTGCGATTCGACACTTATTTTCAATTTTTCGAGGAGTTCCGTCTCCAGCAAAAGCTCTTCATTTAATCTTTTCTGATTATAGAAAACATGATTCAGCTGGTTTCTGTCTTTTTCAAGTTCTTCACTAAGCCTTCCTTTCTTATCTTCCAGATGTCTTAGCTGCTCATTTTTAAGCTTTTTATCACTTTCATAGGTCCTGATCTTTGAAATGAACTCATTACTTGCCTTTTGCTGAATGGACAGATTTTTCTCAAGATTAAGATTGTCCAGTTTCTGCTTCTGAAGCGCGGCTTCCAGATTACTGATGGCTGTACTTATACCACTGTGGTCAACTGCGTGTTCCTGTTCCCTGGATTCAAGTCTTTCGAGTGCCTCCCTGAATCCTATAATTCTGAAAGAAGCCAGAGTGATACTTAGATTTTTATACTGTTCCTTCAGTTTATAATAGCGTTCAGCTTTTTTTGCCTGATTTTCAAGAGTTTTAAGATTTTTTTCAATCTCAAAAAGTAAATCTTCAACTCTACTGAGATCAGATTCGGTGTCTTTTAATTTGTTGAAAGTCTGTTTTTTACGAAGTTTATATTTTGAAATTCCCGAGGCTTCTTCAAATAATGCCCTTCTGGAATTATCTTTGTTTGCAATGATCTCATCTATCATTTTCAGTTCAATAATAGAGTAGGAGTCGGAGCCTATACCGGTATCCAGAAAAAGGTCGGTGATATCCTTCAGACGGCATTGAACATCATTTAGTCTATACTCACTTTCTCCCGAACGATAGAGCTTTCTGGTGATAGTTACCCTGGTAAAATCAGTAGGAAGGATGTTTTTGGTATTATCAAAAGTCAGTGAAACTTCAGCCAGATTTGAAGGCTTCCGCGTTTTAGTTCCGTTGAAGATAATGTTCTCCATTTTTTCAGAACGAAGCATTCTTGTACTCTGTTCTCCCAAAACCCAGCGTATAGCATCAACAACATTTGATTTTCCACAACCGTTGGGGCCAACAATGGCTGTTACACCATCATTGAAATTGATGGTGATCTTATCACCAAAGCTTTTAAATCCTTTGATTTCCAGTTGGGTAAGCTGCATTTTCTACTTTTGTCGGCTTGTAAATTCAGATTAGTTTTGAGAGTTCAATTTATAAAAATACTCAGACCTAAATAATTATTAATCATGAAATCATAAATGTTTTTTTGCTAGAGTAATTGTATTTTTAAACTTTAAACCAATCATCAAAACAAATAATTATAAAAATGGAATACAGACGTTTAGGCAAATCGGGATTGAAGGTTAGTGCACTTTCTTTGGGAAGCTGGTTAACTTTTGGTCAGCAGATTGAAGATAAAGTAGCGGAAGAATTAATGGACATTGCCTATGAGGGTGGTGTGAACTTTTTTGACAATGCGGAAGGCTATGCCGGAGGCAAGTCGGAGATTGTAATGGGAAATATTCTGAAAAAGAAAAGCTGGGACCGCAATTCATATATTGTTTCCACAAAAATCTATTTTGGAGCAGAAGAGAAGAAGCCCAATATGATCGGCCTTTCCAAAAAACATATTTTTGAGGGTACAAATAATGCTTTAAAACGTTTACAACTCGATTATGTAGACTTATTATTTGCACACCGGCCGGATAAA
>JBAZHY010000191.1:0-4909 GCA_041652175.1 Pedobacter sp. | reverse complement strand
CGATATTGATGGAAACCTATCCAGATACATTTACCGCTATAAAGTGGAGTAATCTGAATACTCCCGATGGCCCCAAAATTCAGAAAAATATAAGCTATTGATTTAAAGCTGTATAAATAAAAAAGGTTTAGTAAGATCAATTAATCTTACTAAACCCTCTCTAAATACTAATTACTGAATACTAAATACTAATTAATCCCGTCCAGGATCCTGCTCCATCGGATCTTATTTAGTAAAGATCCGTTAGCATCCCAGCTCATCCAAACAAACAGTGCCTTACCTACGATATGATCATCAGGTACAAAGCCCCAGTAACGCGAATCCAGGGAGTTATCACGGTTATCCCCCATCATCCAGTAATAATTCATCTTAAAGGTATAGGAATCAGCCTTTTTACCATTAATTAGAATATTATTACCCTGACGCTCTATTGTATTATTCTCGTAGATGGATATAGCCCGCTGGTATAATGCATAATTGGTGCTGTCAAGTTTAACGGTCCAGCCTTTTTTGGGTACTATCAAAGGCCCGAAATTATCTGAGTTCCATTTAAACTGAGGATCATGAGGAAATATCTGAGAGTCAAATTCACCGGCCGGTCTGATGTAAGGACTAACAGTTTTCACATTTGACCACTTTTTGATCACTGCAGCATCTTCTGCAGTCATATTGAAAATGTATTCATCTGCTGATGAACGCTGTGCTTCAATATTCATATCTTCAATAGCCTGAGGATTAAAATCTGTACCGTCAGATTTCACATAATAGTATTTCTCGCCAAACTGTGGTACTTCTGCAGGTTTATCATTAATAAAAACCCGGGCATCCCTAATACTTATTGTATCGCCACCTATTGCTAAACACCTTTTGATATAATTTTCACGTTTATCAACCGGACGATTAAACGGTGCATCTGCATCCATAGGATAATTAAACACTACTACATCATTTCGTTTGATTTCACCTAACCCCGGCAAGCGACGGTAATCCCATTTAATAATCTCTGAATAAGCCTTTGTTCCGGTAATCGGCATGGTATGATGCGCAAAAGGAAATGCAACCGGTGTCATCGGAAGCCGGGCTCCATAATTTACTTTACTGACAAAAAGGAAATCGCCAACAAGCAGGGTTTTTTCCATAGAGCCAGTTGGTATAGTATATGCTTCAATAAATAAACCCCTGATCAGGGTTGCTGCAATAACAGCAAAAACTATGGCATCAAACCATTCCCTTCCAGCACTCTTTTTAGGCTTAACCTTTTTATCTTTAGTCGTATTCTTCTTAAAATTCAGATTCATGCTGTTATTTTTTATACACTAAAATCAAACATATCATTGATATTATAAAAACCGGTCTTATTTTCCAGCCACTCAGCTGCGATCACTGCCCCCAAAGCAAACCCTGAACGACTATGAGCTTTATGTTTAAACTCAATATCATCAACTTCAGAGCTGTAAATAACCGTATGGGTACCCGGCACTTCCTCAATCCTGTGCGATTCGATCAATAATTGCTCAGGTTTTGCAACTACCTGTTCTTCTGATCCTATCAATTCATTTACCCACTCATTCTTACGATCCAGTTCCTCTAAAATACCTTCAGCAATTGTCATTGCAGTACCGCTGGGAGAATCCAGTTTTTCGGTATGGTGAATTTCTTCCACCTGTACTTCATATTGAGGATAACGATTCATAATCTTCGCAAGAATTTTATTCACAAAGAAAAATACATTTACCCCCACGCTAAAATTAGACGCATACATTAAGGTATTGTTACCTGCTACGCATTTATCTTTAATTTCCTGCAATTTAGCGTACCAGCCGGTTGTACCTACTACAATCGGAACCCCGGCAGTAAAACAAAGATCGATATTACTCAAAACGGAATCGGGTGTACTGAAATCAATGGCTACATCAGCGAGCCGGAGATTAGCAATATTCAGATCCGCTGTATTATCTATGTTTACCTTCAAAACAACCTCATGCCCTCTTTCAAAAGCAAATTGTTCAATGATACGCCCCATTTTACCATATCCAAGGATAGCTATTTTCATTTATATACTTGTTAATTAATACTTTCTAATAAAAACCTTTTTAAAGCGAAATCTTAAGTTTCAGCCCCACCGCTGTACCCGAAGCTGAAGCATGTACAGGAAGTGTCTGAACAACAGAAGGCTTAACCTGAATACTCAGTTCATCAGATAAATCAAACCTAAAAAACTTTGCGTCAATATAGGCATCAATAACGTTTATTGCATAAAATCCTAATCCTCCGAGAATAGAAAGATCGCGATTTCTTCTGTAAGCATCCTTAATATTGATGATTCCCTCAGTAGTATAGGGTGCATACAGAGGATTTTGTGTTTTCCCTGGATTCTCCTGACGAAACTGTGCTTCTTTCAGAAAAATCTTATAATTTCTCTGGTTAAATTCATAAACCAGTCCGATTCCAAAAAAACCACCATAAACCAATGGAACCTTCCACCAGCGTTTATTATAAATCTGACCTAAACCCGGAAGTATAGCCGACCTCCTTGCTGCAATACGGGGCATTGCTTCTATTGCAAGCCTTGCCGAATCCTTAACTACTTCTGCTTTCTTCGGAGCAATGACGCTGGTGTCCCTTTTAGAAGGGTTGGTCTTCCGATTCTGAGAAAAGGCATTTAAATGTGCCATAAGGCACATGAAAATTAACCCTGAAAGGATTCTTTTAAACATTACCAATCTAACATTTCCAGGATACGATTCAGATCATCATCAGACATAAATGCAATTTCAATTGACCCTGTACCCTTATCCCGTAATTTAAGTTTAACTCTGGTACTGAATTTCGATGCCAGATCATCCTGAATCTTCATATACTGAAAAGAAATGCCCTCAACTTTTGATGGGGGCTTAGGCTTTCCTGATTTCTGAACCTCACGAACCAACTCTTCAACTTTCCTTACAGATAATCCGTTCTTAATAATCTCCTGAAAAATATATAATTGCTTAACCGGATCCTCGACAGGTATCAATGCCCTTGCATGTCCCATAGAAATCTCCTTGTCGCGAATGGATGCCTGAATTGCTGGCGGAAGTTTCAACAAACGAAGATAATTTGTAACTGTTGAACGGTTCTTACTAACCCGATCGCCAAGCTCTTCCTGTTTCAAATTACACTCATCAATCATTCGCTGAAAACTCAATGCCACCTCTATCGCATTCAGATTTTCACGCTGAATATTTTCGATGAGTGCCATCTCCAGCATCTGCTGATCATTTGCCGTACGAATATAAGCCGGTATTTCAGTAAGTCCGGCAAGTTTTGAAGCACGTAAACGACGCTCACCTGATATGAGCTGATAGGAGTTTTGTCCTGACTGCCGAACTGTAATAGGTTGAATAAGACCTTGCAATTTAATTGAATCAGACAGATCCTGTAAAGCTTCGGGATCGAATTCAGTTCTTGGCTGAAAAGGATTTACTTCAATTTGGTTGATCTTAATTGTACTGACAGACCCCAGGGATGGATTCTCATTGCTGATCTGTTGCCTGTCATTATCAGGCATATCCGAATCATCCAGCAGTGCCCTTAATCCTTTACCTAACCCGGTTTTCTTCTGATGGATCATATTTATACTAATGCTTGTTTAGCAGCCTCTTCTTTAGAAACCAGGCCATTCTTGCGAATAATCTCACGAGCAAGGTTCAGGTAATTAATCGCTCCTTTACAACCGGCATCATGCATTATAACCGAAATACCATAACTCGGAGCCTCACTAAGCCTTGTATTTCTTTGAATGATCGTATCAAACACCAGATCCTGGAAGTGAGTTTTTACTTCTTCAACAACCTGATTTGATAAACGTAAACGAACATCATACATAGTCAGTAAAATTCCTTCAATCTGTAAATTTGGGTTCAATCTACTTTGAACGATCTTAATAGTGTTCAATAACTTTCCAAGACCTTCCAGGGCAAAATACTCGCATTGAACGGGAATAATCACCGAATCAGCTGCTGTTAAAGCATTGATAGTGATCAGTCCGAGAGAGGGGGAACAATCAATAATAATAAAATCATAATTATCACGGATTTTATCCAGAACGGCTTTCATCTTATATTCCCTGTCTGTCATATTGATCATTTCGATCTCAGCACCAACAAGGTCGATATGCGCCGGTAAAAGATCCAGATTCGGGGTGTCAGTACTTTGAATCGCCTGAGCAGGATCTATCTCATTAATTATACATTCGTAAATACTTGCCTTGATGGCACGGGGATCAAAACCAATACCAGATGTTGTATTTGCCTGAGGATCCGCATCAACCAATAATGTCCGATATTCGAGTACAGCTAAACTGGCAGCCAGATTTATAGAAGAAGTAGTTTTTCCAACTCCTCCCTTTTGGTTAGCTAATGCGATGATTTTACTCATTTTACAAAAAATAATTACAAATAGGTGATATTAAAAACACTTCACACTCAATCCAAAAGAGATGAAAACAGTACTTTTGAATCGGTTTAACAGGTTTTTTAAATAATTTTAAAGATACAAACTTAAAACTAATTACGCCTTCAGGCGATATTCGTTTTAAACATCTTATCAACAAAAATGATAACAATCATCTCAGCTACCAATCGCGAAGAAAGTAATACGTTGAAACTTGCCAGATATTACCAAAAACAATTAAAAGCAAAGGGTTTTGAATCTGAATTACTCTCACTTTGTGATTTGCCTCACGACCTGTTATTCAGCGACCTTTATGGTAAACGTAGCGAAGCTTTTAAAATTATTCAGAATAAGATCTCGGCAACAAGCAAATTCCTTTTTATCATTCCTGAATACAATGGGAGCTTTCCAGGTATACTGAAAGTCTTTGTTGACGCCTGTACCTTTCCTGAAAGTTTTTTTGGCAAAAAGGCAG
>JBAZHY010000190.1:0-4912 GCA_041652175.1 Pedobacter sp. | reverse complement strand
AATGGTATGTTTAATGCCTCTGCCATCCGAAAAGTACAAACAGTATACATTCCCTGAGGGAAGACTGCGCCCCAATACAGGGGATCATATTTCAGCGGATATTTTTTATAAACATGCCTCCAGAAGGCTAAAATAATAAGCATAGGAATCCACCAGGTTCCGGTTGCCCAATAAAACACGGTAAAGCCTTTCAGAAAAGGGAGCAAAGATTGCAGAAAGGGGGCATCGGGTGAATTAATTATAAGTACAGATCCTGCTAATACTGAAATAGCCATAGCTCCCATATTTATCCAATAAGGCGGGGCAAGATCATCAGGCAAAAATTTAAAGAAAGTGTACCTGTAAAAGATAAGGGAGATCATCCATATATAAAACATCCCGCCCCAAAGCCACATCGAAAGAGCGAAAAAATTGACCTCTATCCGAAAAGGTTGATTTATATGGGATGCAATTAATGCGCTGAGAATGGCGACAGATTGTGTGGCAACAATAGCTGTCAGCCAGGCACCGGTTATTCCCTCATTGAGTGTCGGCTTGTTTTCTTTAATTGTCAGCGTAGTGAATATAACGTATGTTAAAAATATCCATAACAAAATTCCAAATACTAACAGTAATAGTGCAATCTGAAAAATCTCAAACAGCAGAATATATTGACTTCCGAGTACGCATGTCCCGGCAACAAGTGTAAAGAATCCGGGTCCTTTCATGTGATCTGTCATATCACTAATCATTTCTTTAGGAAACCATATTAAACGCAGAATGGTCAGAGTCCATAAAACGATAAAGAAAATATTATTTATTCCGAATAAAGCAAAAGCAATCCATTCCATACCCATCAGAAAGGCAGCAATAGAAATTATTCCTGTAGCCATTACCAGGGCGAAATAGCCTGGGGAAAGATCCTTTATTCCGGCTTTTATTCCGGTCAGTATACTGTTTCCGGTCTTTACAAAGCTGTAGCTGCTGAGATTTTCCATTTCGTCGTTTTGGCCCTTAAAAGGCTCTTAATTCTTTAAATTATCAATTCCGTCCAATGATCCGGAATCTGAATCACCGGGCATCTTCCCCTGTTAAAGGCTTTGCCAGGCGTTGTAAAATAATGCAAATGGTCGCTAGGGCAGCAAGGAACATCCAGGAGCTTGTCCAAACGCCTGTAGCATTCAGTAAATAGCCAAAAAGAATCGGGCCTATGAACCCGCCAAGTCCACCCAGAACCCCCACAATCCCGCCAACGGTGCCTATGCTGGTAGGATAAAAATTAGAAATATGTTTAAAAACAGCTGCTCCTCCAATCCCCATCATAATTCCAATTATGAATATCAAACCTGAGAAAATCCATTTATTGGCTTGAAAATAAATATGGGTTAGGCCCTTTGCCAGTAATTGTCCCTTAACTACCTTGTCTCCGGTCTTTACAATGGACTCCTGATGAAATGTAGTAGTCGGAAGAAACAAAAATCCTTCCTCATCCTGATGGATACCGAAACGTATACTCACCTTTGAAGAATCGCCTGATTTAGTTTGAAGAATATACTTATCATCAGCAATTATAATCTCATAATCAGAAACAGAACTCACGATACCAGGCTTCGAGGCCATAATTCCTTGTCCCGGAGCCTGAATTTCCATACGGGGAATAAAAAGAAAGAACAGACAAACCAGGCAAATCCCAAATACCCAAAGAAGGACGCTACGGGGTTTTACCTTATCGGCAAGCCAACCGCCACCTGCCCTTATTAATCCGGCCGGTAAACTAAATGCCGTTGCCATGAATCCGGCTGTTACAATAGACATGGAATACACATTGACATAATATGGGATAAGCCATTGCGACAAAGCCACAAACCCACCAAAGACGAAGGAGTAATAAAGTCCAAACCGCCATACCCTGATTTCTTTAAGAGGTGCTAAGCGTTGGGAAATTGTTTTAGATTCCGGCGGTTTTTTGTTTTGGGTACCCAGAAGAAAGATCACTCCCTGCGTTATAAGTAAGGCGGCACATAGTTTTGGTAAAGTGCGCCAAGCTTCAAGATTCGTTCCATTATCGGTCAGCATATTCAGGACTGAGGGTACAAACAAGGTCGTCAGGGCAGCACCCATTGTTCCTGCACCAAAAATACCCAATACGGTACCCTGCTTTTTTGCCGGATACCATAAGGAAGTATAGGCTACACCGGCAGAAAAGGAAGCCCCGGTTATTCCAAAGCCAAGACTCAGTAAAAGAAAGGAAGTATAAGTATTGGCCTGGGATAAAAAGAACATTGGAATGGCACTAAAAAACAAAATAGATGCCATCACCCATTTACCTCCAAATTTGTCAGTGAGCATTCCTATAGGCAAACGAAAGACCGAACCTATTAATACAGGGGCTCCAAGCAGCCAGCCGATCTCGATAGGACTCCATTTGAACACACCATTGTTTACTAAAAACGTAACCAATACCCCATTGATCACCCAGACGGCAAAACATACCATGAATGCGAGTGTGTTCAAAAAAAGAATCCGGTGAGCGGTAGCATTAGATTGCGGTTCCATAGCTGAGCTATTTAGTTCTCATTTTAAAATTCATCCTTCCATCTTCAGGAAACTCCCCGGAAAACCGCACTATATATTTACCTCCAATGGCAACAATACTGTCTTTTGATATAGGATGATAGGTATTACAGCATCTGATTTTTTGTCCGTTGGCATAGTATTCAAATTCAATTCCTGCACCCAATGCGAATACGGAACAATAACCTATTGTTGTTCCTGTAACATATTCTGGTCTTTTCAAAAGTGCCAATTCAACCCGGTATGCCTTGAAAACGAAAACGGATATTGCAGTAAGTAAGACAAAAAGACCAAAATTGATTATTTTCTTTTTTGAGGTATCTTCTCTGAGAAACCGATAAAAATTATAGATAATGCCCGAAGCCAGAATAATTAAAAGTATCCCCTTTACAATCTGACTTGTAAGTAATTCTTCATTGTTGACAATGTTCAGCAACATGTTCAGGTATTCTTAGGACGCTGCAATGACCATGGTGTACGGGGACTGCGTATTTTTCTTCTGCTCCAGTACCACATTACCTGCTGATAAGGCCGCCATATATAATTTATTGGGGGAACTAAGAAATGTACAAGACGTGAAAACGGAATAATTCCTACGATGATAAATGCGAGGATGATATGAAGCTTTACCATCCAGGGAAGAAGGGCTACTGCTGAAATGTCGGGGCGCAGTGTAAAAATCGAATACAGGTACGGAGTTAAAATGGAAGAAAACCAGGAAGAACCCCATCGAAAATTATAGGCGATCCAAAGTCCGATAACTGTCTGGGAGATCAGCAAAAGGTAAACTATAAAGTCCATTCTATTGGTTACAGATTTGAGACGAGCTGTAGTATATCTTCTGATTATTAAGTTGATCAAACCAATTAACATGCTGATTCCAAAAATAAATGCAGAGATTTCCAATATCATCAGTCGAACCGGTTGACTGTTCCATGCCAGCACGCTACGGGGGAACAGCAGGGCGGTCAGGTGACCAAAGAACAGGAATAATACCCCCCAGTGAAATGGTACTGATCCGTAAAATAATTTTCTTCCTTCCAGAAACTGGGATGAAAGTGATGAAAATTGAAATCCTTTGTACATATATCGATAAACAGCCCCGATCAGAAAAACTACCAAAGCGATATAGGGTAGGGCGATGAGGAGAAAATTATTATAGATGTCCATGATACAAAAGTTTATGATTTAAAATTTTTCTATATCCATTTCTGCTTGAATGTTCCGTGTATAATCCGGTATCGAAGAGCCTGCAGAACTGCATGAAGAGCATGAAAGCGATTCCTCCACAGAAGATACAGCGATATCTTCTTCTTTGTCAGTTGCTGCGATACGCTCAGGTTCATAATCAAAATCCTTTTTAAGCGCAAGAAGCAATACCTGCAAAAGGGTTTGATAAACTGTTCTGAACCCTGTAGAATAATCTATAATTGTTTTGAGATGCTTTTTGTATACTTTATCTTTTTTCTCAACTTTTTCCGGGTCAAACTCTGCCAGCATCTTTACAACTGCAGGAGCCAAAAGCTGGGTAGCTATCTCCATTCGCAAGGTATCATCTTTCATTTTAGGCAGGAGACGAAGTACATTAGGCATGTGATCAGACAGCTCAGTGTGACAGATATTTCCCGCTTCCCGATGTTCCATATTCAAATGAACAAGCAACTGACCCCGTTTATAATCCTCTCCAAAAAGAATGAAGCCTATATCTAAGGTGGTAATTGCCTGAATATCAAATGAACGAAGAAACAGTTCCTGTATCTCTCCGAGGTTGGAGCTTGAGATAAACTCCATAAAAGGTTTCATCACCTCAGTTGATTCGGGAAGATTGATCGAGAGATAACTATAGACATCTTTTATTTTTTTTATATCTGATTCATTTTCAGGATAGAAAAAAAGAACAGATAGTAATTCATAATCAGTCAGCATATCCCTTGAAGGTGCTCTCTTCTCCTCTCTGACGTCTGTTGTAGCTTTCATATTAAAATTTCTTAACATTTCATTTTTATAGACCTCTTCTCGCCCTGCTTTTAATCCCAAAACCAATTTCCCCTTTTTCATCGCCTGTAAAATCCATCATTTCTATTGCCTGTTCGCGATGTGCCGGAGGAATTACAAAACGGTCTTCAAATCGGGCAAGTGCTGTAAGATGAAAGATACCTTCGGCCATTTCTTTGGTTAAACCTGCATCACTTAAGGCTTCGTCTGCTTTTTCATCACTCACATCACCTACTGTCACTCTTCTGCGGTGAATACGAACAGCCATTAATTTTTTCCATTTATCTTTAATCATATCTTCATCACCCGCACTAAGCATATTGGCGAGATACTTTAGTGGAAAACGTACCTGGTCAAGACTTCC
>JBAZHY010000189.1:0-4921 GCA_041652175.1 Pedobacter sp. | reverse complement strand
CCATCCAAATGATGTGCAATTACATTGGCGCTGATCGTAATGCCATAACAAAAGCGATTGGCCGGTGAAGCAGGTGCCGTCAGGATAATCGCTGTACCCTGGCATTCTTCGATCATATTGCTTGAAATAATGGAGCCATATGTATTTTCTACCACAACACCATGCCGCAGGTGGTCATCAATATTATTGCCCGTCATGGTCAGGTTGAAGCCATCCTTAATCCTTAGTGCATCCTGATTTTCTTCAAACTGATTTCCACTGACCACAATATCATGCCCTCCGTCAATGTTAATGCCTGCTTTAATATTATAGTTTAGATTGCAATTGGCAATTCTGGGATTTTCGGTACAGTCCTTCATATTGATACCATGCCCTCCGTTATGATCAATGGTCATATCGGTAATCATTAATTCCTGTACTTTTTCCATGTAGATGCCATCACCACTTTGATTATTGCCACTTATGCGAAAACCACTTAGCTCCATTCTGAACAATGTGCCTTTGTCCGACCTGACAATGATAGCCGGTTCTCCGGAAGTGTTTTTATTGATCAGATGGGTAGATCCTCCGGAGCCATGAAGCCGGGTGTTTTCTGTCTTAATTATAATTGGCTTTGTTATCTCATAATTACCCGGGGGAATATTGACAATGCCACCACCTGCAGGAAGCGCATCTATAGCCTGCTGAAGAGTGCTGTATTTAGATGCATCAATACTTATTGCTGCGGTCTGTGCCAGAACTGAACCGGTAAGGTTATTTAATACAATAATTAAAAGCGCATTTCTGAGCAGGGAGAGTAGTATTTTTTTCATACTATAATAATAATCAATTAATTAAGATTGGGAAAGTGAATACCCCGATTTCTTACTTTCCGTAGGATTCAACAAAGTGTCTGTAAACTTATTTTGAACAATCATCTTAATTCTAAACAGTGATGAAGCTTTTTTTATTGGATAATCCGTTTCACACTTTGCTTAAGACTTCGGATAGGTAAGCCGGTAATATCCCGCCATGTTATGCTTGCGGCAACCAATATCATTTTTTTACCTTTGCTAGAGCAAGGGCCACAGAAAAATATAAATGAGTATGAAAAAGACTTTTATAAGCCTGTCTGGAGCAATCATCTACATATCGGTGATTTGCGGACTTTTAGCATCCTGTAAGGGCGATAAGCCGGAAAACAAAGAAAAAGGTTTCCCGCAATCCGCTTCGGAAAACAAAACTACAGATCTACCCACGGGGAAAAACAGTCTGGATTTTATTCCGGCTTCGAAAGCGGTTACTCCGGGTGTGGTTCATATAAAAACATTGTACCAGCAAAGCCGCGGAACAGAAAACTTTCTCCCAAATTACGGTGGCGATAAGGCACCTTCGATGGGATCCGGCTCTGGCGTTGTAATAAGTCATGACGGATATATCGCTACCAATAATCATGTCATAGAAAATGCTGCCCGGATAGAAGTCGTATTGGCTGACAGGCGTACCTTTGCAGCCAAATTAATCGGCCGTGACCCCAGCACCGATCTGGCCCTGCTAAAAGTAAATGCAAAGGACTTACCCTTTGTAGCCCTGGGAAATTCTGATAATGTGGAGGTAGGACAGTGGGTGCTTGCGGTTGGTTATCCGTTTTCGCTCAATACCACCGTTACCGCCGGGATCATCAGTGCGAAGGGCAGGAGTATTGGTATCATCAACAGTAATTCCCCGGCATCTCCGCAGGCCAATACCGCAATTGAATCGTTTATACAGACCGATGCCGCCATTAATCCCGGCAACAGCGGCGGCGCACTCGTTGATCTGAACGGCAGACTCATCGGTATCAATACTGCCATCGCTTCGATGACAGGCAGCTATGCCGGCTATGCTTTTGCCATACCTGTTAATCTTGCAAAAAAGATACTGGATGATCTGAAAGAATTTGGTGTGGTTAAACGAGGTTTGCTTGGTGTGTCTTTCCCGGCTCCCTCCGTTGAAGAACAGTATTTGAAACAACAGGGAATCAATCCGGGATCGGTAAGAGGCGTATATATTACCGGTATTCAGAAAGGCAGTGCTGCCGATGCCGCAGGACTCAGGGAAGGCGATATCATTCAAAGTATAGACGGAACAGATCTATATTCATCAGCCGAATTTTCAGAACGTATTGCGAGACACCGGCCCGGCGATAAGGTGGAGCTAAAATATTTGCGTGATGGGAAATTGGAAAATGCTTCTGCTACACTAAAGGGAGAAGAACAAACTTTGGCATCAAACGCCCCGTCAATAGCGGAACTTCATGACAGGTTGGGGGCGATTTTCTCGCCGCTTAGCCCCGCATTGAAAGAACGGTATAATATTAATGGCGGGGTACTGGTAGCACAAGTGCGAACCGGCGGGTTTTTTGATCAGATCGGCATACCGTCCGGAACCATAATTGTTTATATAAACGGCAAAATCGTAAACAGCACCGCAGATATTAATCAGGCATTGATCGCTGCTCAAAATTCAAGGGTACAGATACTGGGGATAGCACCGGATGGTTCAAGGATAGCATTTAATTTTTCGCTGGGTACCTGACGGAATTAAACAAATATACAAGGTGCCGGGTATGTTATTAAAACCTACTCCGGAGTGCCTTATTATCTAAGAATCAGCCGATGATAATCATGTCATCGGCTTTTACAGACCCTGTCTGTAGAGTTCAGCGAAGCGCCTCTACAGATTACCAATGATGAGGAGTCTTCTGACTCCTCGTTAAGCGCCTGTAAACTCATTTTGAATCCTTATTATCCGTATAAACAGGCAGGTTCCAATGGTAACGCAGGGATAAAAGGCGTAAACTAAAGCAGACAACCAGGGCAATAATAGAAGTCAGGTCATTGGACAGCCATTGAAAATGATCGCCTAAAACCATGATCAGGGCACCAATCAAGGCTGCTGAAGCGTAGATCTCCTTTTCAAGAATAACAGGAATCCGGTTGAGCAGAATATCCCGTAAAACTCCTCCGCCAACGGCTGTGGTGATTCCCAGGAGAATGGCTACTTCAGCATTATGGCCGTAAGCAAGGCTTTTTTGTGCTCCGGTTACCGCAAACAGAGATAGGCCCAATGCATCGAAAAATAGTACGGGTTGGTTTAAGCGCAGGACTAAGCGGTATAAACTGATAGTCATGGCTGCTGCCAGCATAGCTGTTGCCAGATATATCCAGTTGCTGATTCCGGTAGGAGGAATAGCACCAATACAGAGATCGCGGATAATACCACCGCCGCAGGCTACGGTAAAGGCAATAGCACAAATACCGAACAGATCCAGCCCCCTTTGCTTGGCAGCTACCGCACCGCTGATAGCAAAAACAAAGGTTCCGCCCAGATCCAGAAAGTAGTAAAGTGTGTGCAGCTCATCCATTATAATTACAGAAAAGATTCAGGCTGTTCAGGATGACTTTCTTTAAATCCTTCATACCTGGATTTCAAATCGAAGTAAAGGTAATCAGTTTGTATTGAAGACTGCAAACAGGATCAGGTTTAGTTAAAGCTTATTCCTTCATGTCTTTATCAGGATCATTAACCCAGAATTCTCCAAGATATACGCTGTCTGATTGTCTGCTTCGGTCTGTAGCGACGAAAGCCAGATACACATGATAGGGGGTGGTGGAGGCATGAACAGGTACAAATGCTTCGCCTGTAGCCCTGTCGCTGCCATAAAGATCGCCATAAGGACCGAAACCCATTCGGTATGCCATGACCATAGCCTGGTCGTATCGATGAGGGTCTCTTTCATCCACCGGAGTCCAGCTGAAGTGAAAGGTATTGGGTTCCTGCAGGGTGCATTGTATGTTTTCCGGAAGATGCAAGTTGCCTGAACTGATTTTTACAAGAGCAGGATCAATCTGGATTTCTCCATCAACGACCTTCATGCAATTTTTCATGAGCCATGATTTAGCTGCTACAAAACCCTGAAAACGTTCGTTATAGCCCTTAAATCCTACTCTTACGAAATCCGTAACAGGCTGAAGCCAGGCTTGTGCCGCTGCAAATTTTTTGCGGTTAAGGACTTCTCCTTCTGTTGGTTTTTTGGTTCTTTTCTTATAAAGACCTTTGATAAAGCCTTCTCCGTTTACAGTATAACCAATTATAGATCCAACCCTTCCAACAAAGGGGCCATTGATACCATTAATTAATCTGGCCATAGCTTATTCGTTTCTGGTTCTTAAACAATATACAAAAAGATCTGAGTAAGAGCAAATTAAATATTTAATAATCAGGTAGTAAACACAGAGTAAACACGGATTTGTTTATGCTTTCTCCGCGTTTAGTCCGGGTTTAGTCCGTGTTTACTCTTCGTTTTTATAAAATATAGTATACCTGAAT
The DNA here is from genome assembly GCA_041652175.1 of Pedobacter sp. Taxonomy (GTDB): domain Bacteria; phylum Bacteroidota; class Bacteroidia; order Sphingobacteriales; family Sphingobacteriaceae; genus Daejeonella. The sequence goes on along the minus strand of JBAZHY010000189.1, from coordinate 571 downwards.
CACGAACAAATCACAGACATGCCTGGTGAAGTTTTCAGACCGATCAATAAAAATATCATTGTATTTCTCCTGCCTGTCAGGCAGGATCTTCAACCCCTGAAACCGGATTTTTTATTAGGTAATTCCGGAAGGATTTCCGGGATTAGTATTTGTATTTTTTCAGGATCACTTTAGCTTTTAAGAGCTGCATTTTGGTAAAGAAATGGATCCGCTCATGATACAGCATCCAGCCACCGGCAGCTCCGATAATACTACCGATCAGTATATCGAAAAACCGGGTGGTAATTAAATGATCGGGTTCTCCCATTAAGCTGATATTGGGTTCGGCAAGAAAAATGGTTAACATGGATATGAATACTACTGCAATGCCGTAATTTCTCACTACCAGAAATTCAACAATGATTTGAAGCAAAAAAATGCTGATGAATATTCCTAAGACGGTTATGTTCATCTGCAAAATAAACCAGGTTAAGCCGAGGCCAATAAAGGTACCCAATACCCTTTGTGCAGCCCTGGTCCAGATATGTCTGGTTGTAACTCCCTGCATTACCGCCATACATGAAACGGGCAC
>JBAZHY010000188.1:0-4924 GCA_041652175.1 Pedobacter sp. | reverse complement strand
TAGCCTTCGCGAGTAATAACATTAAGTAACTCTTTGTGTGATGCCTCAAGTTCAATTCCTGAAATCTTTGTTCGGGGAACCATGATGTTCTTAACAACCCGCTCATTAAAATCAAATACATTTTTAATCAGTTCATGTTCATTGGTTTCAATTGCACCACTTTCTTTACCCTGATCCAGCAGGTATTGCAACTCTTCAGAGCTGTGGTGTGCCTCATGTCCACTAATTGTACTGATTCCAAGTAATTTAAGGATGAAATTTGCAAATCCATTTAGCAGCCAGATAAACGGCCTGAATATCAGATAGAAAAAATGTAGCGGCAGGGCTATGCTCATTGTAGTTCCTATCGGTCTTTGAATTGCAAGGGATTTTGGTGCCAGCTCTCCAAATACAATGTGCATAACAGTAATTATAGCAAATGCCAGAACATGGCCTATGTTAGTCGCTACCCCTGTAGACATATCTATATTTAGTATATGAAAGAAGCGGGTAACAATATCTGTCATTACAGCCTCTCCTACCCAACCTAATCCAAGAGATGCCAGAGTAATTCCCAGTTGCGTAGCGGCTAAGTAGCCATCTAAATGCTGGGTCATATGCTTGGCAATGTTTGCTACCCGACTGCCTGATTTAGCCTTAATTTCGATCTGAGAGGCACGAACCTTTACCAAAGCGAATTCAGCAGCTACAAAAAAGCCGTTTAGAAAAACAAGGAAAAATGTAAAAAATAGTGCGAGACCCATATTGATTATAAATTTACAAAAGTAGATTTATACAATTCAAGACTTTCCCTGATAACCTTATAGGCATAACTCTTGCCTAATAAATGTTCAATACTTACGTTCTTCCGTTCAAGTGCTTTATAATCCTGAAAAAATCTGACAATTTCAGTCATGGTATGCGGTGGCAGCTCCTTAAGATCTTCAATATAATTCACAGACATGTCATTCTTGGCAACTGCTATGATCTTATCATCCTGTTCACCATTATCAACCATATGCATTACACCAACAACTTTGGCTTCAACGATCGACAGGGGATATACATCAACAGAACATAGTACTAATATATCCAATGGATCTTTATCATCACAATAGGTTTGGGGGATAAATCCATAATTTGCAGGATACATTACTGAAGAAAACAGGACGCGGTCAAGACGGATAAGCCCTGAATCCTTATCGATTTCATATTTAGCTTTAGAACCTTTAGGAATTTCTATAATTGCATTTACAATGGAGGGAATATCATCTCCGGGAGAAACACTGTGCCAGGGGTGGTCTTTATTCATTTTTTAAGGGTTTAATTCTTCTTCCTCGCCCGAATCTTTACCTATTTTTCTTTTTAAATAGGTTACAATAAGTGGGATAGTAGTAATCAATATAAAACCAACTATAATGTATAGCAGATAATCATTGATTTCTTTCTCAAAACTTCTGCCAAGAAAGAATCCAAGCAAAGTTAAGGATGTAATCCAAAGAAAAGCACCTGTTACATTATAAAACGCGAATTTGTTAAAATCAAGTTTAACAATGCCAGCGATAATTGGTGCAAAAGTTCTGACAATCGGTATAAATCTACCCATGATTAATGCAAAAGCTCCTTGCTTTTTATAATAGATTTCAGCAGATTTCAGATACTTTTTCTTGAAGAACAACGTATCCTTCCTCTGATAAAGTACCGGGCCCGTCTTCTTCCCAAACCAATATCCAACAAAGTTACCGCTTATAGCTGCAGTTATTAAACCTGCTAACAATATGTAGATAGAAACATCCAGTCTGTTTGTCGCTACAAACATCCCGGCCAGAAAAAGTAGATAATCTCCGGGGAGAAAAAACCCAAAAAATAATCCTGTTTCAGCAAAAACAACAAAAAGAAGAAGATAAAATCCTCCTTCCCGCAGTAGTTTTACCGGATCAATAAGATGTTGAAGGTAATCCCAGATCTCGTGCATAGTTTATGTATGCGTAAAGCTACAATATTTTAAGTTTAATTAACTTAGAAAAGGTTGGATATCAGGGCAGGATATACTCCTATAAGAATTGTAAGTACTGCTGATAAGCCAAGCACAAAGTTGAAATAGGAAGATGATTGAACTTGATTACGTTCTGCCGGTTTGAAATACATTGCTACAACTACCCGCAGATAATAAAAAATGCCAATTACTGCATTAACTACTGCAAGCACAACCAAAACAATTTGATATTCAGTAAGTGCTGTAGAGAACATCATAAATTTACCGATAAATCCGGCAGTTAAAGGAATACCGGCTAATGAAAGCATTGAAATTGTAAGTGTAAAAGCAAGAAAAGGATTTTTCTTTGCCAGGCCATTAAAGCTATCAAATGTATCTGCACCGGTTTGACGTTTCACAAGAATAAGTACTGCAAAAGCGATGACTGAAGCTACTGAATATGCACTGGCATATACGAAAATGGCATTACCTGAAAGAGGGCCTAAAGCAACTAGTGCAAAAAGCATATAACCGGCATGTGAGATACTACTGAAAGCGAGCATTCTCTTAAAACTTTGCTGATACAGAGCAGTCACATTTCCTATGAAAAGTGTCAGAACTGAAATAACCAAAAGTACCGGCATCCAGTAATCATGCAATGGTGCGAAGCAAATCATAAACAATCTGAGGAATGCCGCAAAACCCGCTGTCTTAACAACTGTGCTCATGAATGCCATAATAAGTGTTGGCGAGCCCTCATAAACGTCAGGAGTCCAGAAATGAAAAGGAGCAGCACCAACTTTAAAGCTAAGCCCGATAATCATCAGTATAATACCACTATAAAAAAGAGATGAAATACCACTTGGATTGGAAATGACATAATCTTTAATGGCCGCAAGATCAAAACTGGCTGTTGCACCATAAAGGAAGGCTATACCCATTAATAAAAAGCCTGTGGAAAAAGCTCCCATCAGAAAATACTTGAGAGCAGCTTCATTCGACTTAAAATCGCTTTTGCGAATACCTGCAAGGATATATAAACTCACAGACATAATTTCGATACCAATGAATAACATTGAAAGGTTGTGGAATGAAACCATTGCCAGAATACCAATCAATGCAAATAATATAATGGTATAATATTCTGCTACATGCTCTGAGATTTGCTCGAAATAATCTTTGGAAATAAGAAGTATGAGCATTGTTGAAATAATACAAATCGAAGTAAATGCGACTGCAAAATTATCAAAAAGCATCATTCCGCTAAAAATCGGTGCAGATCCTGAATTCCATTCAATAAGACTGAATACCAATGAAACTGCCAATCCAACCATAGTAACCGGTAACAAAGCATTTTTTGCCTTATACAAGCCTAAGTAAAGAACCAGAATGGCTAAAACAGATAGGGTTATTAATGCGTTCATGCTTTTATTTAACTAAAATCTTTTGGTTGACCTGATCTAACAGATTGATAACAGCAGACTCTGAAATATTCAGAACCGGCTGAGGGTAAACCCCGATAAATATGATAAGAATTGAAATAATAATAAGTACTGATTTTTCAGTGGTATCAAGGTCATTAAATGCCGACGTTCTGATATTGACTTCACCAAGCATTACTTTTTGATACATTTTAAGCATGTATACAGCGCCCAATATAATGGTTAAGCCTGCAATTGCTGAGTAGACAATATTATAATTAAATACTCCCATCAGGAGAAGAAACTCTCCGACAAAACCATTGGTTAATGGCAGGGCTATCACCCCAAGTAACACAATGAGGAATGTAATGGCTAATATAGGAGCAGGTTTGGCTATACCTCCCATTTCGCTTAATTCCCTTGTATTCATTCTGCGGATGATAATATCAGCGATAAAGAACATACCAACCACATTAATACCGTGATTAAGCATCTGTATCAGGGCTCCCTGAACTCCCTGCACATTCCAGGCAAAAATACCCGCTGAAATTAATCCGACGTGAGCTATTGAAGAATAAGCGATTAAGCGCTTAATATCGTTCTGAGTAAAGGCAATAATTGACGCATAAACCACACCAATAATAGAAAGAATCAGTGCTGTTTCGCCCCAGGCACTGAACCCAAGAGGCGCAACAGGAATTAACCAGCGGATAACTCCGTAAGTACCCATTTTAAGCATGATACCCGAAAGCAACATGGTACCCGCGGTAGGTGCTTCGGTATAAGTATCCGGCTGCCAGGTATGGAAAGGAAAGACAGGCATCTTAATTGCAAAAGCAATAAAGAAAGCCCAGAATATCCAGGACTGAGTTGCAGCATCAAGCTCCAGCTTGTAGAATTCAGCAATATCATAGCTGTTACCCGGAGTTTGTAAATGCAGGTAGATAATCGCAAGCAACATCAAAAGACTACCCGCCATTGTATAAACAAAGAATTTAAGATTTACCCTGATACGATTTTCCCCACCCCATAATGCACAAATAAAGTAAACCGGGATGAGGGCAATTTCCCATCCGACATAAAAAAGAAAGGCATCAAGGGCAGTAAATACTAATAATAGTCCGCTTTGCATGAATAATATCAAAGCGTAAAATGCTCGCTGATCCTTAATATCATGCTTAAAACTTGATAGGATAATAAGCAGAATAAGAATGTTTGTCAACAATAACAATACCATACTGATACCATCGACTCCTGCCTTAAAGTTTATACCAAACTGAGGTATCCATGCCAGATTTACAAGAAACTGAGTACTTGCATCGGGAATAAAATTCAGATAGAGATAAACTGTGATGAGCAGTGATACTAAAGAGAAAGCACCTGCAAGACCTCTTGCAACGGATTTACCCGCTACAAGTATGATTAATGCAGCAATTAGCGGAATAAAAAGCTGTAATAGTAAAATTTCCATTTAATTCGTTCTACTCTTTAATATTAAAGTTTGTATATACTATAAACCAGCAGGGCTATCGTCCCTGCAACCATCATT
>JBAZHY010000187.1:0-4928 GCA_041652175.1 Pedobacter sp. | reverse complement strand
TAATCAACAGCATTGGGGATGCCGTACAGCAAAACTCAATACCAATTATTGGGGGATATAAACCACGAATTTGGTATCAAAATAATCTTCTTTAAAATATTGGGAAAGCGGAATAAGCTCGGCCTTCAATCCTGATTCTTTAATTTCTTCTTCCAAATCTCCCCCTTTTAAATACAATATACCATTTTGAATGGTGTTCATAGAGTTCTTTTCAAACTTTCCTTTGATCCATGGATAGAATTCTGAAAGTCTTGTAACCGCTCTGGAAACTATAAAATGAAATTTCTCATCAATTTGTTCGGCTCTGGCATGACTTGCACGCACATTTTTTAATCCGCAGCCATCAGCAACTGCCTGAACAACTTTTATCTTTTTTCCAATTGAGTCTACAAGATGAAAATGAGTTTCAGGAAACATAATAGCCAATGGAATACCAGGAAATCCACCTCCGGTTCCTACATCCAGGACTTTTTCGCCTGGTAGAAATGAAATTACCCTGGCAATAGCCAGTGAATGAAGAATATGATGTAAGTAAAGCATATCAATATCCTTCCTCGACACCAGATTGATTCTTGAATTCCAGAATCTGTATAAATCATCCAGAGCAGCAAATTGTTCCTTTTGACGATTGCTCAGATCAGGAAAATAATGTAATATGATATCAGAAGTCACTTCTCAGATTGTTCTTTTTACGGTTCATAATATTCGCCAACAGATCTCTGGCCCTAAATAGTTGTGCTTTAACTGTACCTAAAGGTATATCAAGCTGCTGAGCAATTTCATCATATGACAATTCATCATAATATCTTAAAATAATAAGTGTCCTGTACCGGGATGGTAATTGCTCTACTATATTTTTAAGTTTCTCACTTTCCTGTTTCTTTATGGATGATTCTTCAGGATTTAACACATCAGCCCTGACCTGTAAATGCCGTACTTCACCGTCTTCCTCTGACAGCGTTTGAATAGAAACCAGACTGATACGCTTTTTTCGAATAAAATCGATACAATTATTAGTTGCTATCCTGAATAGCCAGGTACTGAATGCAAAATCAGGTCTGTATTTATCAAGATTCTCAAATGCTTTACCGAAAGTTTCTACAGTCAGATCCATGGCATCATCTTTATTATTAACCATTTTAAGGGCCATAAAATAGATAGAATCCTTGTATCGCTGCATTAATTCAGCATAGGCCTTCTGATCCCCATTCTTTGCTTTGGAAACAAGATTAAAATCGTTTCTGGCATTAGCCGAAAAATTAGGATTTACTTCCATTCGACTTTTTTCCTGAAAAGAGTTATAAAGCTCAACAGCATTATGTAAATGTAATAAATGAAATCAAATAGAGGTAAGAACCAAATAAGATCAGCATATTTTAATCTCTTAAGAGCCGGCAGATATACTATGATCTGGACTAATAACCGGATACTATAAACCGATACGATCAGCCACCAATCCGCTTTTATTATCAACAGAACTCCCATCAGCAAATAAAACAAAATGGCTGAAACAATTTGTAAACTCAACATTTTTTTATGATGATTTTTGTATGCTTTCCCTGCACCCTGATGTCTGATTTTTTGAGAGAAAAAAGCAGAAAATGACATTTTAGGCTCTGACCATACATGAGTATCTGGATGGATTTCGATTCTTGTATTAGTTCTATTTGCGTTCTGATTTACAAAAAGGTCATCATCACCCGATAAAATATGCATATGTGCAGCAAAACCCTTACCTCTGAAAAAAAGTGATTTCTTATAGGCCATGTTTCGGCCAATACCCATATAAGGATTACCCATAATAGCATAAGAAAGGTAATTCAAAGCAGTGATAAAGGTTTCAAAACGAATAAAACGATTCAATAGTCCCCCCTTAAACTCATAGGGTGAATAGCCAAGAACAATCTCAGTCTGATCATTGAAATTACTTTGCATAATTTTAATCCACTGATCAGAAGCCGGCTTACAATCAGCATCTGTAAAAAGAAGATTCTCGTTTTTGGCAGCCTTAATACCCAATGTTACTGCAAATTTTTTACCATGTTTAAACCGCGGATGATCATCAATAGTAACTACTTTTAACCTCTTATATTGAGCACTGAGATCACGCAAATACCAATCTGAGCCATCATTAGAGCAATCATTTACAACAATAACCTCAAAATCAGAATAATCCTGTTCCAGTATGGGAATAAGATTAAGCTTTAAATTTTCAATTTCATTCCTGGCACAAATAATAACAGAAACGGGTTCATCAGAATGAGTATCTGAGTCAGGGATCCTGAAAACAGCAAGCTTACGATGAACTACAAGGATGTAATAAAGCTGCCATAACAAAGAAATAATGAAAGCAGCTGTAATTGAAATATAAATGTAATCCACGCGTTATAGTAGGTTTTAAATAACCGCAAATTTCTTATTTTTTTTCATATTCGGCATTGTTTATCAAATTATCTGAAATAAACAGTCCATAATTAAAGCACGGAGCATCGACAGTTTATATTTTACTATTTTTGCGCCTGTTAAAAAGACTGAATGAAATTTAAATTAGAAGCTTCAGATAAATTATCTAAAGCACGTGCAGGCGAAATTACTACAGATCATGGGGTGATCAAAACCCCAATTTTTATGCCTGTAGGGACCGCCGGCTCGGTAAAGGCTGTGCATCAGCATGAACTCGTTAATGATATCAAGGCTCAGATTATACTTGGGAACACTTATCATCTTTATTTAAGACCCGGGCTTAATACATTAGAAAAAGCAGGCGGACTACATAAATTTAATGGCTGGGATAAACCATTACTTACAGATAGTGGAGGTTACCAGGTATATTCTTTATCGGGAGTTCGAAAAATCAAAGAAGAAGGCGTTACCTTCAGGTCTCATATTGACGGATCAAAACACTTGTTTACGCCAGAATCAGTGATGGATACCCAGCGTATTATTGGTGCTGATATCATTATGGCCTTTGATGAATGTACACCCTACCCCTGCGATTATACTTACGCCCGGAAGTCGATAGACATGACCCACCGTTGGTTAAAACGCTGCTGCGATCGTTTTGATACCACAGAACCAAAATATGGGTACTCTCAAACCCTCTTTCCGATCGTTCAGGGCTCGGTGTATAAAGATCTCAGGAAACAATCTGCTGAAGTTATTGCCTCATTTGAGAGGGAAGGAAACGCAATTGGAGGTTTATCTGTTGGCGAGCCTGCCGAAGAGATGTATGAAATGACGGATATTGTATGCGATATTCTGCCTAAAGATAAACCCCGCTATCTGATGGGAGTTGGAACACCTGTAAATATCCTGGAGAATATTGCACTGGGCATTGATATGTTCGACTGTGTGATGCCTACCAGAAATGCGAGAAACGGTATGTTATTTACCAAAAACGGTATTATCAATATTAAAAATGAAAGGTGGAAGGATGATTTTTCGCCAATCGAATCTGATAGTGATCTTTATGCCGACAGGTTCTATACAAAGGCTTATCTTAGACATCTGACACATTCAAAAGAAATTCTGGGGGCACAGATTGCAACGCTTCATAACCTCCATTTTTATCTTTGGCTGGTTAATGAAGCCAGAGAGAAAATTATTTCAGGAGAATTCACTGAATGGAAAAGTAAAATGGTCATTCAATTGGCACAGCGTTTATAAGATATGATTAAAATCATCGACTGGTATATCATTAAAAAATATCTGGGGACTTTCTCATTTACCCTTGCCATTTTTACTGTTATCATCGTGATTTTCGACGTTTCAGAAAAGCTGGATGATTTTTTGAGACATCAGGCTCCTCTATATGAGATCATATTTAACTATTATGCCGGATTTATCCCCTTTTATCTTAACTTTCTCTCTCCTCTAATTAATTTCATTGCAGTAATATTCTTCACTGCAAAAATGGCCGACCAGACCGAGATTGTACCTATTCTGAGCAGCGGTGTGAGCTTTAAACGTTTTTTGTGGCCTTATCTGATCTCATCTACGGTCATCTTCCTCGTTACCCTGATCTTTAATTTGTTCATTATACCGGAAACCAATGAATTAAAAATAGATTTCGAAAACACCTACGTTAATCCAAAATCAGATAATACAAAGATGTATACTCATATGCAGATCGATAAGAACAGCTATGTATATATAGAAAATTTCGATAATACCCTTAAAACCGGGTATAAATTTCAGCTCGAAAAATTCTCGGGAGATGATTTGAAAGAAAAACTGGTAGCAGACAGAATTACCTGGGATTCAGTAAAAACCAAATGGGTTATAGAAAATTATTCTATCCGAAAAATTGATGGATTAAAGGAAAATATGATAACCGGAATTAAAATGGATACCGTTCTGGATATGAGGCCGAAAGACTTTGAAATCTATGATAATATTTATCAGGCGATGAATATGCGCGAGCTTAATGAGCGAATCGATAAAGAAAAAATACGGGGTACGGGTGTTATGGTAGATCTTCAGTTGGAAAAGTATAAGCGTTTTGTGTATCCGTTATCGGCTTATGTATTAACCCTGATGGGGGTATCTCTATCTTCAAGGAAAGTGCGCGGAGGTATTGGACTCCCGCTCGGATTAGGAATTTTCCTAAGCTTTGCATACATTCTTTTTATACAATTTTCTAATATGTTTGCATTGAAAGGAGGCTTGCCCCCATTAATTGCAGTATTTATTCCAAATGTAATATTTGGTTTTCTGGGTGTCTATCTGATGATCAAAGCACCTAAATAAATATGCCAGCAAGCCATTCTCCCTTCAGCAAGAACCTGATCATTCTACATATAACTGTATTTATCTGGGGATTTACTGGTATTTTAGGTGCTTTAATTTCCATAGAAGCCACCTATCTTGTCTGGTATCGTGTACTTATCGCTTTTATAAGTCTTTATGCTTATTTCAGATTCAGGAAA
>JBAZHY010000186.1:0-4933 GCA_041652175.1 Pedobacter sp. | reverse complement strand
TACACCAAAATTTCCGGATTTTATTTAATCAGGTTTAGTGGTTTATAAGTTTGCCATACAATGCATTATTCTACACTGTTTCAGGGAGGTTTAAAAATTGACTTAGTGTAAATTACAGATCTTAAATTAACGTGAACTCGACATAACATTTTAAAAACCACATACCTGCCTGCCTGCCGGCAGGGCAACATAGCATTTTATTGCTTGTAACCTATATTTTAGACACAGATAGAATTGAAGCTTCACTTCAATCTATGTGATTTTCAATCTATGTGGTTAAATATTAATTTTTTAATAACCTAATATCGAACTCACGTTAAATTAATTATAAAATGAAAAGATCTGCAGACTATTGAACCTAATCCACTTATAAGTTTTAGATAGCCCCTGCAGCATGAAGCGGTCATTGATAAGCTTTGCGGCAGCCTGTTCTGACCGGGGTTCAGTACTGATGAATATTAAAGAGCATTTAATTAGTCTTCAGAAACAGCCTTAAAGTCAATGGATATTTTCATCTGAAAGTTACGACTATAATAATATGTCCCTAACTGACGGGAATACTCAATCGGAACTTCACGAAGTTTCAGTTCATCCATCAGTTTATAAACCATAGAAGTTGAAAGATTCAGCCTGCGGGCTAACTGATCCGGAGTGCCCGTGCGCCGGTGTTTGATCAGTTCATGCAAGCGGTTAATGCGTTCAATTTGTTCCAGTAATTTCATTTTTCAATTGATTAAATGCTGAAATTCCATTGGTATCTGCTGAGACCATAATCTAAAATACTCTCCTCTTATGGCAATCAGTTCAGTATGCTTACCTACTTCTGCTACCTTTCCGTTTTTTAAAACAATGATTTTCCCGGCCTTTTGTATACTGCTAAGCCGATGGGAAATAATAATTATTGTCTTGTTTTCGACAAGTAGAAAATTTATTGTGTCCTGAACATACTTTTCCGAGACCGGATCCAGCGATGAGCTTGCCTCATCCAGAATCAGAATTTCCGGATCCCGGTAAATAGCACGTGCTATGGCTATTCTCTGCATTTGTCCGCCGGATAGGCTTACACCATTTTCACCAAGCTGAGTGTTGAATCCCTGCGGTAGCTGTTCAATAAATTCAATCATTCCCAATCGCTTACAAATACTCAATATTTTACTCATATCAGGGGAATCATCTCCAATCGCTATATTTTCAATCACATTTGTGGCAAAAAGATCTATACGCTGAGGAACTACGCCTACCATCCTTCGAAGTGAACCATTACTGATATACTTTAAATCATACTCAGCAATAAATATGTTGCCGCTCTGAAGAGGATAAATGTTTTGCAGGATCGACACGAGTGTTGATTTTCCTGAACCGCTTTCTCCAACAATAGCTGTCAATTTACTCCGGGGGATTTCTAAATTCAGCTTATCAAAAATACGGCCGCGGGTGCCATAGCGAAAGCAAACATCTGTAAACCTGATATCCCCCCGAACAGCACCGGTCAGTTCAACTTTATTTTCTTCATTCTCCTTCTCAATATCCATAATCTCGAAAAGCCTGTCGGATGCAATTAATGCATCCTGGACTGTTTTATTCATCCCGACCAGGGAAGAAACAGGACCTGTAAAATATCCAATCAGGGTGTAAAAGGAAAGTAGCTCTCCGGGACTGATCTGCTGTTGAAGTACCAGACCTGAGCCTAACCAGAGAAGCATAATGGTAAATCCATGAGAAACCAGTTCTGTAGATGTACCTGAAAAAACAGAGTTAAGGCCCGACTTGTAGACCGTATTCAATAAATTTATAAATCTTTCTTCCGTTCTCTGATTGGCATGCTCCTCCAGTCCAAAACGTTTAATTGTACCAACAGCATTCAGACTCTCCACAAGTTGAGATTCAAGCTCTGCAGCATTTTCCATCAGCTTACGCTGCACCTTTTTATTGAGTTTATTACTAAGCAGATAAATAATTCCATATAGTGGAATGATCGTCAGCATGAATAAGGCAAGTTTCCAGTAATAGGTAAACATCAGAACGAATGCAAATACAAGCATGAAGAAATGTACCACCATACTTATGGAAATATCATTGATGAATATCCTTATTTTAACAGCATCACCTATTCTCGAAGTGATCTCGCCCACACGCATTGTATCAAAAAATTGCTGAGGCAATCTGAGTATATGCTTGTAATAGCCCAGAATTAACCGGGCATCAATCATCTGACCCGTTCGAAGAATAAATATACTTTTCAATGTCCCGATGAAAACCTGAAGCAATAAAATGAGAATCATTCCGACACTCATCAGGTTAAGCAGGTTTTTATTTCCATCAACCAATACAAAGTCAACAATTTTCTGAACGAAAATTGACATCGAAAGTCCTAATACCGTATAAATAATTGCACCGAAAAGTGCCTGAATTAAAACAGCTTTATGAGGGAATAACAAAACTTTGAAGCGATCTGACAGACTTATTTTGTGATCACCTGAAATAAAATCGTCATTGGGAATTAACAAGATCAGAACTCCACTCCATTTCTTGTTAAATTGATCCGGGTCTTTCACATGCATTTTCCCGTCTGCAGGATCCATAATAGTGATTGAATTTCGCTTAACCTTATATATGACCACATAATGCTGAAGCTTCTCATTGATAATAACATGTGCAATAGCCGGAAGCGGTATTTGCAAAAGGACTTCAAGTGGCCCTTTGACGCCTTTAGCATCCAAACCAAGTCGCTTTGCAGCTTCGATCAAACCGAAAGCGGTTGTCCCACCATGATCTGTACCTGCATACTGCCTGATTCTTGCTACTGAAACATTCAGCTTGTAAAAGCCTGCAACAGAAGCTAAACAAGCTGCACCGCAATCATTTATATCCTGTTGCCTTACCCTGATACTCATAATCTGCTGTAGATATCTTTATGATACGTTTCTTTCAGATGAGGGTTTAGCCAGTTTTCCGCATCATCATACAATAATTGAAATAAGGTTCGCTTCGCTACCATAAAACGGGCAGTAAAATTCATTCCTTTTTTAAGAAACCCCTTGTATTCGTTTTTTAATTTCAGATAATCATTATCCAGGCTGCATTTCACTTTAAATACTGCCTCGCCCGAATTTGCAAAAATGACATCATCAGAAATATCCATCACCTTTCCGGATAACAGTCCCCATTGATTATGATTGAAGGCATCGATCTGAAAACTTACAGATTGCCCTTCCCTGATTAATCCTATATCAGCCGGTCTGACATAACAAAAAGCTATCAGTTGAGTATCCGGCGAAATCTCTGCAATTTTCTGATTAGCAAAAACATACGTTCCATTCTGTAGTCCCGAAAGATTTTGCAATGATCCACCAACAGGTGATTTGAGAATAAACAGTTCCTTTTGTTCCGTCAATTCAGCTTCCTGCTCAATCAGTTCATTTAATTCTTTGCGGTAAGTCCCGGATTCCCTTTGTAATTGCGACTTAAACCTTTTCTCCAGCAAAGAATATTCTGAAATAGCCTGATCATGATCAAAACTAAATTTCTCGTATTCCGAAGTGGTCAATACTCCATTCTTAAACAGAATAGCATACCGGTTCAGTACCCGTTCTGATTGCCTGATCTTCAGTTGATGTTCTTCCGATTCCTGTAAAAACTGTTGCCAGACGGCATGATACTGCTCTGTTTTTAAATCAGGTGCTTTGCTTCCTTTATCCGACCAATCAGCATGTTTCAGTATTTGTGATATATCATACAAATACTGCCTTAATAAGGAAGACCTGAGATTTATCACCCTTCCCTGCTGCTCAGGTAGTGATGAATCTATAATCAATAGTGTATCCCCGCGGAAGATACTCTGATTATCTTTCATCCGGATCTGAACGATTCTACCACTCACAGATGCTACTAATTCAGTTCTTTCTATAGCAGGCTGTATAATTCCCCTGCCATTAACGCTTATCTGTATTCCAATGAAAGGTAAAAGGATAAAGGTAGTTAGGATGGCTATCCCAGTAACACAGTATATAATATGACTACTCCTGCCTGAAACATACCTCACAGAAGAAGAATACGGAGAATTACCTTTATCAGAATCAAACAATACAGACATATTCAACCATTTAAAAACATCTCAGACCCGATTGATCCTTGCAGAATTATCCGGGTCATCACATTTCCGAATTGCAAATTCATGATCAGTCAATCAATATCTGAATTTAGATCCTGCAGATTGATTTGAATGTATAGTTTTTAGTTAGCGGTATATAAAGACAATTTAACGGTCAAAATTGGAGGTGATGCTATTGGAAATGATCTTAACATGAACCCGACAAAACATTTAAAACCACATACCTACCTGCGGTAGGCAGGAACACATAGCATTTCATAGTTGCTGAGCTACTTTATAGACACATATAGCCTTGAAGCTTCGCTTCAATCTATGTCTCCTTTAAAGCATAATATATAAAAGCTATGTGGTTAAACATTGATATTCAAATATTTGCATGTCTAACTCAGGATAAATTAAGTCCGCTTGATCAGATCAGACCATTACGCTTTCTTAAAAACCATTCCAGACTTAGCAATCCGAGAATAAGAAAGAATATGATACTGAGATTTACAGGCTCTTCGTATTTACGATCCTCATACGAAAGGGTTTTCACCTTTTCATCAGATCTTAATAATCCGGAGAGATCCCTGATCTGATTGGGATAGATCATTTTACCGCCACTTTGCATGGCAATAGTATTCATTAGCTGATGATTAGCTATGCTTTGTCTGAACTCAGCATCCTGGCTGCTAATTACAAACTTACCTTCAGCCTTATGATTCGTCTTACCCAAAGCAGTTTGTGCAGTAAATTCATATTCACCTGGAGGTAATGTTCCGGCATTTAAGGTATAAGCATTCACTGTTTTTGAAAAAATAAAGGAATAGGGCTTTCCCTCTT
>JBAZHY010000185.1:0-4945 GCA_041652175.1 Pedobacter sp. | reverse complement strand
TATGTTGAAGAGCGCCTTCCGATTTATGCAAAAGTAAAGCTGAGCACGGATATATCTAAACTTACACCGGATGAACGTAAGGTTTTACCTCTTCTGATTCAGGCTGCTCAGATCATGGACGAATTGTTTTGGAAACAAGCCTATCCTCAGCGTGATAGTTTGCTGGCTACCGTTAAGGATGATAAAACCAGGGAGTTTATCATGATTAACTATGGGCCCTGGGATCGTTTGAATGACGACAAGCCTTTTGTTACAGGGATTGGTCCAAAACCTGAAGGCTCAGGTTTTTATCCGGTAAATATGACTAAGGATGAGCTCGAAAAGTCAGACGTGGTTGATAAAATGGGGCTTTACTCCATGATCAGAAGGGATAATTCCGGTAAACTGATTTCAATACCCTATAGTATCTACTTTAAAGATGAACTTTTAAAAGCTGCCGGTCTGCTCAGGGAAGCGGCAAAGATTTCAGAACAAGCTGAATTAAGAAACTATCTTAATCTGCACGCGGAAGCATTACTGACTGACAATTATACAGCCAGCGATTATGCCTGGATGGATATGACTAATACCGGGCTGGATATTATCATCGGGCCAATTGAAAACTATGAAGATGGCTTGTTCAATGCGCGTGCAGCATTTGAAAGCTATGTTTTGGTTAAAGATAAGGAATGGAGCAAGCGTTTGGAAAAGTATGTAAGTATGCTTCCCGGGCTTCAAAAAGGTTTACCAGTTGATGCAGCTTATAAAAAGGAGCAGCCCGGAACTTCATCCCAGCTGGCAGCTTTTGATGTGGTGTATTATGCCGGTGATGGTAATTCAGGAGGGAAGACAATCGCTGTAAACCTGCCCAATGATGAGGAGATTCAACAGAAAAAAGGAACCCGGCGTTCACAGCTCAAAAATGCGATGAGAGCTAAATTTGATAAGATTATGGTTCCGATCTCTCAGGAACTGATCGATAAAAGCCAGCGTAGTCATATCAATTTTGATGCCTTTTTTGCAAATGTGATGTTTCATGAGGTTGCTCATGGATTAGGCATAAAATCAACAATTACAGGGAAAGGATATGTACGTGAAGCACTTCAGGAACAATACTCCTGGCTTGAAGAAGGTAAAGCTGATATTCTGGGATTGTACATGGTGAGTAATTTGTTAAAAAAAGGGGAGCTGGAAGGGGATATCAAAGATTATTATACCACTTTTATGGCGGGTATCCTGCGTTCGGTTCGTTTTGGTGCAG
Organism: Pedobacter sp.; assembly: GCA_041652175.1. Taxonomy (GTDB): domain Bacteria; phylum Bacteroidota; class Bacteroidia; order Sphingobacteriales; family Sphingobacteriaceae; genus Daejeonella. The sequence goes on along the minus strand of JBAZHY010000185.1, from coordinate 3,705 downwards.
GAGAAGCCCATGGTAAGGCCAATATGCTTTGCTTTAATTTCTTCAACAGTAAGGGCGCATTTGAGCGTACTGCAGAAGGAACTTATAAAGTGAATTACGAAAAGTTTGAATCGTCAATGAACGACTTGAGTAATATGATTCTAACGCTTCAGGGTAATGGTGATAAGGCTGCCGTTGAAAAAGTGCAGAAAGAAATGGCATTGATTCATAGTGATCTTAAATCTGATCTGGATCGTCTGAGTAAAAAGGGAATTCCTGTAGATGTGATTTTTGAACAGGGAATTGATGTCCTCGGACTGAAGTAATATGATTTATACCGGTATCAAAGCTGCTCTATCATCTTTGCTACAGTTTCCTTTGATATCGGTTTACCATAAAAACGTCGTATTGCGGGGTAATTTTCCATTCTGTTCTTGTCATTTTCATTAATAGAAGAGCTGAAAAGGAAAATAGCATGACCTGCCTGAATTTTTTTTGGAAGCTGTTCGAAAGCTTCAACAAACTGAAATCCATTCATCAGGGGCATTTGTATATCTAAGACGATAATGGTAACTGCATCATTTATTTTATCTGAGTTTTTTATTGACTCCAGAGCATCAGCAGCCTGGGTATAAGACTTTATACTGGAGAAGGTTCCGGTATTTTGAATGATTTTCTCTGCAATAAAACAATCCAGCTGACTGTCATCAATAATTATAAAATGTGGAAATGGTGCAGGCATCTCACTTATTTTGTATGGTAACTTTGAAACATGTTCCTTTATTAAGCTCTGAATCTACGGTAATTTTTCCATTTAATTTAGCTATTGCAACCTTTACATTATAAAGTCCAAACCCCGAACCAACCTCATGCGAACTTGCCCTGAAAAACATATTGAAAATATCTCCCTGAAGGCTTTCGGCAATTCCTACCCCATTATCTGATACTTCAATTATTGCTGAACCATTTTCAACAAGAATATTCAGCTTAACAAATTTATCTTTATTATCCTTTTTCTGATATTTAAATGCATTGGATAAAAGGTTGTTCAGAATAAGTTTTATGGATAGTTCATCTCCTCTGAATGTTTCCTTTTGTACAATTGAGGTGGTAAATTTAACATCGCTGACGAGATAGGTAAAGCTGAAAATACGAATCTGTTCGTCAACAAGTTCTTTAAAATCAATCTGCTTGATCTCAAGTTCACCTCTGTTCAGATTATAGTAATCATGAATGCTCTGAATAAAGTCATCCAGATTACGAACAGATGTTTTCATCATCATAAGCATATCCCTGATTTCAGAAATATTATCCATATGCTGAGCCGCTTCAATGGCACCAAGAATACTGAGAAGCGGTCCGCGCATATCATGTGTTACACTGTAAGAAAACTTATCCAGCTCGTTGTAAGCCCTTTGAAGTTCCTCGTTTTTAACTGCCAGCAGTGAATTGGATACATAAAATTTATTGGCCTCACTAATCGCACCTACAATATCCGTATCTGTCCAGGGTTTTTTAACATAACGGAATATATTTCCCAGATTTATGGAATCAATTACCGAATCAATATCGGTATATCCGGTTAACAGGATCCTGATAGGTTTCGGATACCGGCTTCTGATCTCATCAAAGAATTGCACACCGGTTTTGCCGGGCATACGCTGATCGCACAGAATAACCCTGATGTCAGGATTAGAGCTGAGATGTTCCAGGGCATCTATAGCATTTACAGCAACCATAATGTTATAGTTCATTCTGAATGAAGCCTTGAACCCCGTCAGGTTATTGATTTCATCATCAACATATAAAATCTTGATCTTTTCTTGCTTTTCCACTTAAATATTTTCTGTAATTTCGAGTACTATAGGCAATTGGATAATAAACTCTGTTCCCAGACCCGGAGTACTGTTTACCTGTATTTCTCCCTGATGCCTTCTGATCGTGTTATAAGCAATAGACATACCCAATCCGGTTCCTTCGCCAACATCCTTGGTAGTAAAGAATGGTTCAAAGATCTTTTTCCTGGTTATTTCGTCCATACCAATACCATTATCTTCTATTTTAACGAATATGTTCTTCTCATTGTTGCTTGTACTAATTATAAGAACCCCTCCCGGTTTATCACCAAACTTTTTATTGATAGCATAGATCGCGTTCGAAATGATATTTAAAAATACCTGATTCAGTTTTCCGGGATAGCAATCTATCATCGGGATTACATTATACGATTTCTCGAGCTTAATTTTGTTACTTAATAAATTATTTACAATGATGAGCGTTGAATCCAAACCATCATTTATGTTCGCTTTCTTCAAATCGTCCTCATCCAGACGTGAAAATACCCTTAAACCTTTTACTATCTCAGAAGTTCTCGAAGCTCCTTCGTGTATACCCCTCAAAAGCTGTGAAATCTCCATTTTCAGGTAATCATAATCAAGTTCTTCTTTCTGTTCTTCAATTTGTTTTTTCTTTTCTTCAACCGGAAGATCAGAAAGCCCGATTTTCTCCATTTCCGAAATAAAATTGATCAGAATATCAACATCCCGGTTAAGTGGAGTAACATTTGAAGTTACGAAGTTAATCGGATTGTTTATCTCATGTGCGATTCCGGCTGTTAATTGACCCAAAGAGGCCATTTTTTCAGCTTCAACAAGCTGACCTTCGGCTTCTTTCAAATCAATTAATGTTTGATTCAGCTCAGTATTTGCCTCACTTAATTCAAGCGTACGCTCATTTACTTTTTGTTCAAGAATAACATTTTGCTCCCTGACTATTCTTTCATTTTCCTTTAATACTTTTAAGGTTTCTTCTTGCGAACGTTCTTTCTCGCGCTTAAAGGTATTGATCTTGTCGGCAAGTGCGAAGGCCAGTAAAACCACATCTAAAGCAATACCAAATTCTTTGGTATAATTGCTGAAGTCGTTATATGGAACGATTCCCAGGTTCCTCAATACAAACAGCAATAGCCCGGTAAAGAACATACTGAATGCGATCAGAAATAGAATTGCAGGCCGGTATCCTCTTCTTGAAAGCGAAATAGTTACGGCAAATGTGATAAAAACTGTCGTGATTGCTGCAATATCTATTGCCCTGTAGCTGGCCTGATCGTATCCCAAAACCCTCAGAATAATGGCAGAACTGTATATCAGTATAGGGATATAGATTGTCTGGTGAAGTTTTGGTACATTATTCCTGGTTTGCAGGAAATTCATCATGAACAGATTCCCTGTTATACCCGCCAGACCCGGAAATAAAATTATACCTAAATGATTCCAGGAAGGATGATCGAACAGAATAAAACGATAGGTAAGTCCGCTGAGAGTAATCTGGGTAAGTCCGACGAGTAAACTGTAGGCAACATAATAGAGATAACTGGAGTCTTTAACTGACAGGTAAATAAACAGGTTATAGACTACCATTACCAGAATAAGTCCGATAAAAATACCCCAGACCAGATCATTGGTCATCATCTTTTCAGCCATTTCTTTGGGTGGACCAAGAACCAGCGGCAGCATCATCTGTTCTGAGCTTTTTACCCTGATGAAATAGCTTGCGGTTTCACCTTTTGGCAGGTCTACATCAAAAAGAAAGTTCTGGTGTTTGTATTTCCTAAGTGAAAAGGGATCATCATAACTCATACTCTGAACCTTCCCGTCTCTCATCGAATAAAATTCGCAGACACTGAGCATCGGATACTCAAGAGCAAGAATGATCTTTTTCAGATCG
>JBAZHY010000184.1:0-4947 GCA_041652175.1 Pedobacter sp. | reverse complement strand
TTTAATCACCAAAGATTCAATCCGACAAATAAAAAACAAGTAATATAAACAGATGAAAATAAGGGACTTAAAATTTGCACTCCTGTTCATTGGAATTGGATGGACGCTGAATAGTTATTCACAGATAGCCTGGCCTCCTGCCTTACCCGGCTCAGACAAAAACGGGGTGGCTGTTCTGAAAAGTCCTGATTTGCTAAAGGTTCCGGAAAGTGTTCAACAGATCCTGGATGCTAATCCTGAAATTAAACTTGAAATAGCAAGACATGTACCGGTAGTTGAATTAGTTTATCATAATGGATTGAACAATGCAGCCATCAATGGAACAGGCTGGTCATCCTGGGGGGATATCTGTTTAGCAAGTGATGGTAAAGTATATTCCGGAATCGGGAACCATTGGAAAACAGACAGGGGCCAAAGTTATATCTACAGCTGGGATCCTTCCAGACGGGTATTAAAAAAAGTTTCAGATCTTAATCAAAGCAACGGTGCCGGAATAAATGATGTACATTTTTCAAAGGTGCATGCTCATATTATTGAAGGCAGGGACAAAAAAATATACTTCACCGGTACTTTAGATGACGGATCAAAGGCCGGTCATGATGAGATGTTGAGTAAATGGACTCCTAAGATTGCTGGCGGTAAAATACTTCAATATGATCCTTCAAGTAATAAAACCATTGTTTATGCCGACTTTCCTCCGGCAAGGGTAACGGCAACCACCAAATATGACCGGGTCAGAAATATTCTATATGCAGAACTGGAGGGAGATCCTAAAGGTGTAGCTCTGGGAGCTTTTGATATGGCTGCAAAAAAATGGATATACCAAAGTGAACCGGGTACAATTAGTCACCATCGCGATATGATGATGGATAAACAGGGAAATATTTATTTTAATGGGAAACAGCATAAAAACTCAGACCAGATGGTATTAAGGGGCGGAGTATATTATCCTGCAGCGAAAAAAGCTGATTCTACCAGTACATCTATGCTGCCGCCCGATCAATCCGACCGCTTAAAAAATGTCCCTGCAACAGAACTATGGAAATATTCTCCTGAAACACGCTCTATTCAGGCTACTAAATCAATTTCTATAGGCGGAATCCGTTCTTCTACAAGAGAAAGTAAAGCAGGTTATATTTACGGCACTACTATGGGAAATCAATTGTTCAGATATTCTCCGGCAAAGGATGAGCTGACAATTTTGGGCAGTAATTTCCTGAAAAACGGGGAGTACATCACTGTATGCGATTTATCGAAGGACGAAAAATATCTGTACTATCTACCCGGCGCCCACGGATCTGCAGGATTTTCAGGCACACCGGTCATTCAATATGAAATAGCAACCGGCAAGCAAAAGGCTATTGCTTTTCTTTCAGATTCGATGATAAGTGCATTTAATTATGCTCCCGGAGGTACCTACGGATTGAAGATCAGTGAAGATGGCTCTAAATTATATGTTGGTTTGAACGGCTCTCCACCAGATTCATTGCGCCCTAAGGGACTAGGCCGGGGTTTTGGACTGACTTCATTTGCTGTTATTCATATTCCAAAGGAAGAGCGCTGAGACTAAGAAATATAAAGAGCCCTAAAAATCAGACAAACTCTGCCCGAAGGGTCAGATAGCAGGCCGGAAGGATATTAAACTTCTTTTTCAGGAATTGAAGCTAATTTTCCTTCCCGGATTGTGTTTGCATCTATAGAGTCTCAGGTAAACAATAAATAATTTCTTAGCGTATCGATTGGTAAAGACCCACATGCATCGGTTTAGTCAGAACAATCTGCCAAAGATGGTTTTTTCGTGATCTGAACGATGCCGCACTTGCGTTAAGATAATATCGCCACATACGATAAAAGGTTTCGTCGTAATCTGCTTTGATACTATCCCAGCTTTCTTCAAATTTTTTGAGCCAGGCCAGTAATGTAGGTTCATAATACGGTCCGAAATTCTGCCAGTCCTCCAATACAAAAAGTCCCTGCCATGCTTTAGAAAGCTGGCTGGCTGATGGAAGCATTCCGTTCGGGAAAATATATTTATCTATCCAGGGATCAGTGATTTTGGTATCAAAATTACCACCAATGGTATGAATTAAAAAGATCCCATCCTGAGTAAGATTTTTTTCAGCTACTTCCATGTACTGCCTGAAATTACGGTATCCAACAGCCTCTAACATAGCTATAGATACTACCCTGTCAAATTTCTCATTTACTTCCCGGTAATCCTGTATTCTGATTTCAACCGGCAGACCCTCATTAACCTTCCTGGCCAGAATAGCCTGCTGTTCAGATATAGTTATTGCCACTACAGAAACATCGTATTTTTCGGCCACATATTTGGCGAACCCTCCCCACCCGCAACCAATCTCCAACAGGCGCATCCCTTTTTCCAGTTTCAGCTTGCGACAGATAAGATCAAGCTTTGCCTCTTGGGCATCATCAAGGTTAGTTGCTGTTTCCCAATAGCCGCATGAATACATCATCCGCTTATCAAGCATCTTTTCATAAAGTTCATTACCTATATCGTAATGTTTGTGAGCCACCTCTTTAGCCCTGCTTTTAGTTTGCAGATTCTTAAACTTTGCTTTTAATGCATAATAGGCTGTATAAAAGTCCCTGGGTACTCTTTTATCCAGACGATGATACAATACCCGGAAGAAAAACTCGTCAAGGGCTTCGCAATCCCACCATCCCTCCATGTAAGCCTCCCCGAAGCCGAGGGTTCCGCTACCCAGGATTCTGTTATAAAGTTTCGGATTATGAATCTGAATATCCCAGGGTTTATCCCCATTTATGGTAATTCCGACTTCAGAAAAAGCGTTGAAGAATATTTGTTCGATCGAATTCATGAAATATTAAGGATGTTAATTTCTTTCCTAATAATAGTAAAAATCAGCAAGAAAACAACTCCCTGTGAAGATAATTATGTCAATCCATAATAATTTCGGTGATAAGACGGATATGGAGAAACTTAAACTTTAAAATCCCATTAGCACAAAAAGCCGGGATTAAATAGTTAACAATACATCCTGCTCTATAAAAACGGCTCAGCAATCAAAATTTTAATCTTATTGAATATTTCAAATTACACTTCAGCTCCAACCTTTGCAAACTTATTTCTGTACTCAACCGGTGTCAGACCGGTTATCTTTTTAAAAATATCCCTGAATGCTTTAGTATCTGTATAACCTACATCATACATAACTTCCGTTACATTCTTCCGCGAAGCCTCAAAAAATCTCTTTGCGGCTTCTATCCTAACCCTTTGCATATACTCAACCGGGGTATTATTTGTTGCATCCTTAAATCTTCGCTCAAATGTCCTTCTCCCCATATTAATGAGATTCGCTAATTCTTCAACAGTAATTCTGCCTTCATATTGCTTTTCGATATGATCCTGAACCTTTTGAATGTCTGAATCACCATGGTTTTTCTGTCCCCTGAAAATGGCAAACTGAGACTGGTTATCCCTGCCAATATCCAATGCAAAATATTTGGAGATCATCACAGCCGTTTCCCTGTCAGAAAATTTCTCTACCAGGTATAAGATCAAATTCCATAAACTACTTGCACCGCCACTACTGTAAATATTATCATGTTCTGTTATGATGGCGCCATCTTCAACTTCTACCTTAGGGTATTTCTCTCTGAACTCATTGATATATGCCCAGTGAGTAGAACACTTTCTCCCATCCAGCAAACCTGTTTCTGCTAACAAAAAAGCTCCGATACATAAGCTTGCAAGAATACTCCCATTTAAATGGAGCTTTTTAAAGTAAGGTATGGCTTCAGCATTAGCCTGAATTCCCGCATCTGTATCTCCAAAAGTCGGAGGGATAATAAGCAGGTCAGTATGAATTACATCTTTGAGTAAACGATTTGTTTTTACCGTATATTCACCATTATTGGCGGGTACATATTCATTCAGGCCAACATACTCTACTTTGAATACAGGCTCTTTCCCAAAAACAGTCAGAAATTCATTGGCTGTATGGAAGGTTCTGAATGCGGGGGTAATAGCTTCTATTACACCATACTGGGGTACGAAAACTGAAACTTGCATTGTACTTTTAATAGTTAAATATACACAATGACTTGTCGTTATCCACCTCTTATTTGTCGTTTTTACAACAGAGCGGATTTTAGCCAAACCGACAACTTTGTAATATCATTATAAACAAACAGCTATGACAGAACAAACAAAAATTAAAATAGAAGCAATTGTAAATGCTCCTGTTGAAAAAGTATGGAAACTATGGAATACTCCAGCCGATATTATGAAATGGAACACTGCAGATCCGGGCTGGCATACAACAAGCAGTGAAAACGATCTCAGGATCAACGGTAAATTTAAGCATAGAATGGAGGCCAGGGACGGAAGCTTTGGTTTCGACTTTGAAGGCACCTATGATAACATTGATTCATATAAAGAAATTGGATATACCATGCCTGATGGCCGGACAGCCACAACTTTATTCAGTGGAGAAGCAGATAAAACCACCCTTATTACATTCTTTGACCCGGAAACAGAAAACGACCCTGAGTTTCAGAAGCAGGGATGGCAGGCTATATTAAACAGCTTCGTGATGTATGCAGAATCGGAAAATGCAAACGACAAATCTTCCGGAAAATGAAAAAGGATAAAATAATTTAATCACCATAAATCTTAAAAAAATGAAAAGCAATACAGTTTCGTTACATCGCGTAATTAAGGCAAGTCCGGAGAAAGTATTTCGTGCCTTTTCAGATCCTGCAGCCCATTCAAACTGGCTGCCTCCCTATGGTTTTCTATGCAGCGTGCAGCAAATGGATTTTAAGACGGGAGGCAAGTTTAAAATGACCTTTACTAATTTCAGCACCGGTAACAGTCATTCGTTTGGCGGCGAGTACCTGGAGATCAGGCCTAATGAATATATCAGATACAGCGACAAATTTGATGATCCGGCTTTGCCA
>JBAZHY010000183.1:0-4971 GCA_041652175.1 Pedobacter sp. | reverse complement strand
CACGCAATAGCTTCAGTACAGATTTTAAATCTATTTCATTGCCTGTATGGGCAACTCAGGCAGTTTTGGGGAAACTACAAATTTCACTGCCTATAATCAGGAAGAATAATTCCCGTATAACCTTATTGGGGGCGCTAAAAAATGGAAACAATCCACAGGAAGTGAAAATGGTTGAAAAGCTATCGGATTCGATGCGATTATTAATTTCTTTAGCTACTGAGAAGATAGAAAAGGAAGTGGATCCTACCCCCGGCACAGCAAAAAAAATACTGAGGCGAGCCTGCAAAAAGGGATCTGATCTCCTTGTGATATCTTCCAGTCCCAGTCGGGGAATAAAATCTGCATTTACTCCCAGTTATACGGAACAGATTATAAAATATTCTACGATTCCTGTTATAAGTGTAAAGCAACCAGACAGCTTTACAAAATAGTTTTTATAACTTCTTTTTGTTTGATATCTTTTCTTCCCGATGTAGGTCTCGTATATACTGATGCTTAAGGTGGTCGTAAAGCGAATGCTTATCCACTAAAACTGAAATCAGGCTTGATACCATTCCAGCCAAAATCAGGTAGAAAATCACACTATGACGGTCAGTCATTTCAAGCACGAGTATCGTCGATGTAAACGGCGATCTGGTAACCCCGGTAAGGAATCCGACCATCCCGGTTAACGCAAGTAGATTGGTATTGGACTCAGAAAGCTGAAACCAACCGGCTATTACAGAACCTATTGAAGCACCTGCACCTAACGCAGGGGCAAATATACCACCCGCACCGCCACTCGTAAACGAAAGGACAGGGCCAATTATTCTTAGAAACGGATTATACCAAGTTGAATGTTTATCGCCGGTAAATAACACTTGTTCCATGATATGCTTTCCCGACCCTATGATCACAGGATTAAAATAAGCAATAGCAGCAAAAGCTAAGGCAGATATGATGATATAAACTACATGATGACGGGTAGATTTTAAACCGGATTTCCATCTAAGTATTGCAAGGACCAATTTCGACATACCGCTACCGGATATACCTGCAATGACCGCTACCAGTATAACAGGAGCGACAACCCAGGCAGAAATGTTGATCATTTGAGGATATCCCAAATACAAATATGGGCCGATAAGTCCCTGGGCCGTTAATCCGGCAATTATCACTGAGGAGAATATTGCTGTTTTATAAAAACTGAAGTGAGTTTTTGTCAGTTCCTCGATGGCGAATACAATACCGCCAAGTGGTGTATTAAAAGCTGCTGCTAATCCCGCTGCCGCTCCGGTAACCAGGATATTCTTTTTCGCGATCTTTGGCATCCATGTGGGTAGCTTTTCATTTACAATCCTGAATATGGAGGCGGATATTTGAATGGTTGGCCCTTCTCTGCCGATTGCCCCGCCGCCACAGGCCATTATAAGACTTGAAATAATTTTTACAATAATGATACGAAAGCCGAGTAGCTTGTTTACTACCTCCGAGCGGTTGGGGGCCGAAAGGTCTATGGCTGCCATAACCTGTGGAATACCACTCCCTTTGGCGTATGAAGCATACTGTTTGACGATCCACCAGGATATTAAAAAACATGTTGGGGTCAAAACAAAGAGCCACTTGCTGTCTTGAGTGTAAATATTTGCTGCAAGTTTCTCGGCTAATGAAAATACCCGTGAATAGATAACCGCTACTATTCCGGTAATAACCGAAGCGATCCAGAATGGAATTGCCTGAAGCAAGTTCCTCTTTATTTCTTCGTTACGTATTCTGGAGAACGCCTGTTTTAAAAACAGCCGTAATTTTACTAAAAAACTCATCCACGATAAAATTATGGAATATCAACGATATTTTTCTCATTTTAGCAGTGTCGCAGGCTCAATAAGTTTTCTTAATAAATTGCGGACTTGCCCGGGATCCCTAAGGTAAAACCGCGCTGAAGAAATGTTGCTACCTACTTTAATGGTAACTGAATTAGAGGGGAGTGCTTTGAAGATATCCTCATCAGTATGATCATCTCCCGCCGCCATGATAAAATCGAACTGCTTGTTTTGTAATTGTTCCAAGGCAGCTTTGCCTTTATTTATTTCTATATTTTTAATTTCAATTACCTTGTTCCCTGAAAGTATTTGCAGCCCGCGATCGTTTATTAGGTATTTAACATTATCCATTAATTCGGCAGTTCGCAACTCTCCTAGTCCGTTTTCCACTTTGCGATAGTGCCAGACCAATGAATAATCTTTCTCCTCAATAAATGCCCCGGGTGTTCGATCTACAAATCTGTCTAAAACGGGATATATATCTTTCTTCCACTGATCACTCAACCCATGATGGCTTTTCCATACCCCTTCTTTTTTCTGCCATGCACCATGTTCAGCAATCAAGTTAATGTTCATGTGTCCAAACCATTCCTCTAGTATTTGATGGCTCCGGCCACTGATTAATACGATAAAATTTAGAGGGTCCTCCGACAGTAAGCTTAAAAGGTTATATAAATCAGTGTCGGGGCTTACGGAATTTATATCTCCGCTAAAATTTACCAACGTACCGTCATAGTCCAGGAAAATAATGCGGTTCGAAGTTTTTCGATATATTTTCTTGATAGCCTGTATTGTGAGCGGGTCCACTTTTCTTGTCTGCATAGAACCTTGCAGCTGCTTCACTTCTTTTAAACGTTCCATAAAAATTTTTACCCAATGTTTGACAGTGAATTTAAAAACTACTTTACGCAGGAGCCTCATGCGTCTTAGCTGCTCTTTTAAAGGCATATTTAAACCTTCGTGAATTGCTTCTGTCACTGAATCAATATTACTGGGGTTAACAATTATTGCATCTACCAACTCCTTTGATGCACCTGCCATTTCACTTAATATCAGCACTCCAGTTTCGTTAATGCGACTGGCGATATACTCTTTGCTTACCAGATTCATCCCGTCCCGCATTGGTGTTACAATACAGATATCAGCATGATAATACATAGCAGAGAGTTCTTCAATTGGAAAAGAACGGTAAAAATAATTTACCGGGTTCCAATCAATTGTACGATATCGTGCGTTAATTTCACCTACTTTACGATCTATTAGTTCTTTGAGTGCCTTATACCGCGGAACGTTATCCCTTGAAGGGACAACGATCATATGTAGGATAACATTACCAATGTATTTGGGATAATTTTCCAGAAGCCTTTCAAAAGCGTCTAAACGTTGGGGTATACCTTTGCTATAATCAAGACGGTCAATGCTAAGAACGATACGCTTGTTTCTGTTCAGGGCTTTTAGTTTTTTTACATTTCTTTTTACTCCGACCTGCCGGGTAAGTGAATTATATTTCTCACTGTCGATACCCATAGGAAAGGGTTCTGCAACCAATATCCTTTCATCAAGAGTTATTGTATTAGCTGATGAATTTACTGGTAAAAACTGGGTAGCACTTTCGAGGAAATGCCTGACATCATTGAACGTATGAAAACCAAGCAGATCTGCGCCAAGCATGCCGCTAAGAAGTTTGCTTCGCCATGGTAGCAACCTGAATAACTCTACCGTAGGAAAAGGAATATGCAGGAAGAATCCAATTGAAATACTGGGTTGCGTAGCCCTTATTAGTTCCGGCAAGAGCAATAATTGATAATCATGTATCCAAATAGTGTCACCAGGTTGAACATGCTCAGCTAATACATCACAAAACGCCTGATTTACCTCTTTATAATATTCCCAATTAGATTTCTTATAGTTTGCATGTGTAGACGCATAATAATGGAAGATTGGCCATAACACGTCATTGGAAAAACCTTCATAATATTCACTAACCTGTTCGCTATTTAGAAAAACAGGTACAAGATCTTGTGCAGCAAGCTTGACGGTTATTCTTTGTTGATCAACTTGGGTGTCGACAGTAATTCCAGGCCAGCCTATCCACAGCATTTCGCCGCCTTTAACTACCGATGCTAACCCTGTTGCGAGCCCGCCCTCGCTAGGCTTTAAACTAAATTCCTTATCTTTTTGTATAACTGTAACCGGCAAGCGATTAGATATAATTATAATTTTACTCATTCAATTCGTCTTCTTGATTATAATAATTCCTCAATCTCCTAATGCATTCTGTCCATATCAAATTGTTTCTCATGAGCATATCGTAATTGTCTGTAACATCGACTGGAGTTTGCTTGACACATGCTGATATCATAATTACTGGCTGGTCGATTATGCTTTGATTAATCTTTAGAATTTTAATTAATGTTGCATCATCCAGAGGTGATAACAAAAATCGATAAGCATCAGATGCGCATAAAAATCTCCAAGAAGCCCCGTTATTTAGCAGAGATTAGAAACTGTTCCAACAGTATAATTGTGGTTTCCTAGAACTGGGTTTATTGAATCCAGAACATTGGTGCCATCATTTATAACCAGTATTCTTTTGAGTATAAACAAAAATGGACGGTAATGCCTGAATCAGGACAGCCCTCAAATACGTACAAAAATACTTGATATGGGAACTAACAGAACTTCATTGCATCCAAATTCGGATACCGACACGAGCATTATCAATGCTGTTTATGAGAAGTAATTTATACTTCGGAAGTGGCAAGTTAATTAATTTGATTTTAAATAGCGAATAGAAGGTCAAATACCAATATAACGGTTTTACACTTTTAGATTTTTGGGCTAAAAAAAAGAATACAAGGGTGGCATTCTGACGTACTGCAACATATTCCCATTTACAAATAGCATAAAGATTTGGAGAATCAGAACCCCTCATTACTTCAATTCATAAACGTCTGAATTGAAAGGAGATTCAATTTATACGTTGATAAATCAGATATTTGTTGCTGTTTTCACTAAGTCAATTTGATGGTGACAGGTTGGCACGAGCGTGGATATCCGTTCTGCCAGTGTAAGCTTATAGCCCATATATTTCATCATTTCATATCCTAAACTTATTTTAAGATGATACGAAGTATTCAATTAAAAGATATTTTTGTCTTTTGATTAA
>JBAZHY010000182.1:0-4984 GCA_041652175.1 Pedobacter sp. | reverse complement strand
TCTGATTATTGGTCTTCAACAAAGTTATGGACAAGGATGTGTTTCAATCAGACATTTTGGAGTGTGTTCTGCCGACATGACTCATAGTAATTTTGAAAAGGGGGATATTCAGGCAGGAATGAATTACCGCTATTTCAAATCGTTCAGGCATTTCAGGGGAACTCATGAAGAACCTGACCGGGTAACTAACGGAACGGAAGTGATCAATCATTCTCATAATTGGGAATACAATATTAATTACTGGTTATCCGGTAAAACAAACCTGCTTTTAGGAGTACCCACTCAGATCAATACCAGATCATCGCTGTATGAGCATGGAAGAACTGAAAGACATACCAGCTTTTCCCGCGGATTAGGTGATATCAGGGTTGGTATTCAGCAATGGTTGGTTCAACCCGGATCCAAATCCTGGAATATTCAATTCGGATCTTCCCTGAAATTACCAACAGGTAACTATAATGCCTCCGATATCTTTTATAATGTAGGAGTAAACGGAACACCTGAAGTAAGACCGGTAGATCAATCAATACAATTAGGAGACGGAGGGTTTGGCTTTATTTTAGAAACACAGATGTATCTTGTACTCAGTGAAAAGATTTATCTTTCAACAGGAGCCTTCTACCTGGTCAATCCAAGAGAAAAGAACGGTATCAGAACATTCAGGGAGAAACTAAGTCCGACTTTGGCCAATGAGGCAATCATGTCGGTTCCTGATCAGTTCTCTTCAAGAATAGCTGCAAACTTTTCATTAAGTCCCGCTTCCGGTATATCTGTGGGCGGAAGATATGAGGGTGTTCCGGTATACGATCTGATCGGAGGAAGCTCAGGATTCAGGCGTCCGGGTAATATTTTATCTGTTGAACCGGCCTATTCTTATATGAAAAACAATCTTTCCCTCAGTCTGGCATTACCAATTGCCGTAAGAAGGGAGCGTCCTCAAAGTTATACTGATCTGGATTACCAGAGAACTACAGGTGTAGCCCGTAATGGTGACGCTGCTTTTGCCGATTATGCTATCAATGTAGGCATTCAGTATACCTTTAAGAAAAAGGTTAAAGAAACTCCTGTATTTAAAATCCCTTAATACATTCCTGGTATCAGAACATGAGGCCGGCTTCTCCGTTCACAGACGGGGAAGCCTTGCCGGCAACACAAACAGATAATAATCTGAATGTCACTGCTTTAGGAAATATTGCTTACTCCCCCTGATACTATAAATTTCATGGCCTCACTGGCATTCATTTTTAAAGCTTTGACGCGTTCTGATTTCACAATACAAACCTGTCCGGCAAAGGAATAAGAAAGAGGAAAATACACGGCCACTTCACCCGGGTATCCGAGTTTTGAAAGATCCTTTTGCGTTAAAAATCCGATCTGCTTCAATCCGGTCTCATTTATTTCGACCATCACCGGCTCACTGAACTTTTTATCATCACCCACAAATGCCTCAGTCAGGTCTTTGAAAGAGGTATAAATAACATTAAAAATAGGCAGACGTTTAAACCAGCGGCTAAACCATTTCTTAATCGGATCAGTTACAAAATTGGTCACGACAATGCCCACTACCATCAGCACAATAATCACAGACAAGATCCCTAAGCCGGGAATATAAATCGGCTTTCCGGTCTGATCAACCCAGATCATATTACTTAAATTCAGGGCAGAATCAACCTTTGTAAATATCCAATAGATAAAAAACAATGCTGCGGCAATCGGAAAAACGACCAGGGCACCCCTGACCAGATAATTAAATAAAGCTCTTACTATCCTATTCATAATAATAAATTCGTTTGACACGCTGTGAAATTCCGGTCAGCACTTCATAAGGAATGGTATTGAGCAGAGTCGCAATATCTTCCACTTTAATCTGCTCATTAAATACAATCACCTCATCCCCTTCTACCGCCTGAATACCACTGATATCCAGCATACACATATCCATACAGATCTTACCGATTGTCGGAACCACAGCCCCTCCTACAATCATCTTCCCCACACCATTGCCCAGGGCACGACTATAACCATCGGCGTAACCGATCTTTACCGTTGCAATCGTTCCACCTGCAGGCATCTTTCCCGAACGTCCGTACCCGATGGTATCACCTGCAGGAATTCTCTTGATTTGTGAGATACTGGTTTTCAGCGAAGTTACGGTTTGTAAAGGAGAATTCTCCTTAAAGGATGAATCAATGCCATACAGACCTATCCCTAGTCTGACCATATCAAAACGGGCTTCAGGCCAGCGACTCACAGCTGATGTATTGGCCAGATGCCGGATGAAAGGATAAGAGAGCCTTCGAGATAACTGATCAGACAGCTTTTCAAAAAGATCGATTTGCTGCTGAGTAAACGCATCATGTGCTTCATCCTCACTGGCTACCATATGTGAAAATACACTTTGAACCCTCATAGAATGACTATCGCCAAGAAATGACAGAAGTTCAGCCATTTCATCCTCCATAAATCCCAATCTGTGCATTCCGGTATCCAGTTTAATATGTACCGGATAGTTCTCCAGATTCTTATTTTTCAGGATCTCATCAAACTCATATAATATGCGCTTTGAATAGATTTCGGGCTCCAGTTTATGCAAAATGATTGTTTCAAACGCCATTGCATCCGGACTCATCACCATGATCGGTAAACTACAGCCTGCATTCCTTAAAGCAACCCCCTCATCGGCATAAGCCACCGCCAGATAATCTACTTTATTAAACTCCAGCAGATTAGCAATTTCAAAGCTACCGCTGCCATAAGAAAAAGCCTTCACCATAGCCATGACCCTTGTTTCGGTTCCCAACAACGATTTATAATAGTTTAAATTATGCTCCAGGGCATTCAGATTAATTTCCAGAACCGTCTCATGAACCTTCTGAGTTAAAAGCCTGCTGATCTTCTCAAATTCAAAAGCCCTGGCTCCTTTCAGTAAAATGGTCTCATTTTGAAACCTGACCGACGGAAACCGATCAAGAAATTCTGTTGTTGATTCAAACACCTCAACATCACAGTTAAAATTATTAGCATGCCGGCCAATCTTATTACCAATGGCAATCAGCCGGTCGACAGATTTAGTTTCAAGTAAATGCCTTACCTGTTCATAAACCGGTTCAGAATCAGGTCCGGGTATATCAGAAAGGATCAGTGTACGGTTAGGATGCTGATTTTGCTGTTTTAAGAAATCAAGGGCTATAGCAAGTGATGAAAGATCCAGACTATAGGAATCATCAATCACTGAGCAGTTATTGATTCCGTTCTTCATTTCCAGTCGCATACCGATCGGCATGAGTTTCTCAAGCCTTAAAGATGCTTCATCAGGTTCATAGCCCATCGCAAGCAGGGTTGCCCAGCAAATAATACAATTTTCGACAGAAGCCTGGTCGCTGAAAGGAATCCTGGCTGAAATTTCCTTTTCCCTGAATTTAGCATGAATCAATCTGCTGTTTCCCGAAGCCTTTTCATCAGAAATAAGAAAGAGATCTGCAGAAGCATCCCTCCCCCATTTAAACTTGCTTTTACCCGGAATATCCCCGGTATATCCCTCCAGATATTTATCAGAATAGATCAGAATTTCTGCCCCCATGAACAATTTCAGCTTCTCACTGATCTTCTCATTTACCGAGCTGAAACCTTCCTTATGGGCCTCGCCTATATTGGTTAGAATACCGATCGTGGGATCAATGATTGAGGCCAGGGTCTCCATTTCGCCTGATCTGGAAATACCCGCTTCAAAAATTCCGAGTTCATGTCCATTATCCATTTCCCAGACAGAAACCGGCACTCCGATCTGAGAATTATAACTTTTAGGACTTCTGATGATATGATAATCTGTATATAACAAATGGTAAAGCCACTCCTTGACAACCGTTTTGCCATTACTTCCCGTAATACCAATTACAGGATAATGAAAAGCGGAACGATGCGCTGCAGCAAGGGCTTGAAGGGCCTGAAGTGTATCGTTAACTTTAAAAAAATTGGCATCCGGATAAAGATGGGTTTCAACCGTTGAATCAGAGATAACGAAATTCCTCACTCCCGAATAATAGACCTCATTGATAAACTGATGTCCGTTACGCCTTGCTTTAAGTGCAAAAAAGAGTCCTTTTGAATGATCGTGCAGTTTTCTGCTATCCGTTAGCAATGTACGGACAGATGCCTCCTGATTTCTGATAAGGGCATCAGCACCCATAATTTTTGTTAATTCCGTAACTCCGTACAAACGATAATTCATATTGCGAATTTCAATAAATTTAGGGCATTAAACTCAAATATTTACGATATTTCGATGCTTTGAAAAACGAAGAATCAAAACCAAAAATATTCAGCAGGGAACAGGCCAGACTTAAGGCAGAAGCTTATTGTGCCTATCAGGAACGATCGCAATCCGAGATCAGGAATAAACTTTATGAATGGGGTTTACATCAGAAAGATGTGGAAGAGATCATTAGCGAACTGATCGGGGAAAACTTCCTGAATGAGGAGCGTTTTGCGCTTGCCTATACCTTAGGAAAATTCAGGATCAAGGGATGGGGAAAAATCAAAATCAAACAGGGTTTAAAATTAAAGAGAGTACCTGATAAAATGATAAAGAAAGTACTCAATTCCATAGATGATGAAGATTATCAGAACAGATTAAAGCTAATTCTTGAAAAGAAATCAAATTCAATTACGGAGAAAGATCCCTTCAGGCGCAGATATCTTTTAGCCCACTTTGCTGCCGGTAAAGGATATGAACAGGATCTGATCTCAGATCTGCTGATTAACAATAGGTTAGAATAATTATTAAAAAAATTAAAAAAATACTTGTTGAAATAGCTTTTCTCCCTATATTTGCCACACCAAAACGCGAAAGTAGCTCAGTTGGTAGAGCACGACCTTGCCAAGGTCGGGGTCGCGAGTTCGAATCTCGTCTTTCGCTCTAAACAAAAGTCCCTCCACCGAGAGGGAATTTTTGTTTGCAATAACCATCTGCTCGGATGGTGGATTC
>JBAZHY010000181.1:0-4998 GCA_041652175.1 Pedobacter sp. | reverse complement strand
TGAGTTAAAACCGGGTTATATTTATGAACTAAAGCTCGGGGATATCACCAATACGGAAGGTAAGCCATTGGCTAATAATCTTATCTGTTATACGCTCAATAAACTATTGCCTGGCAAAGGCTTAAATGTGAAATATTAATATGGGCACTTTTAACAGAAGAGGTTTTCTTAAAGGCACTGCGTTTACAACGGCGGGGATAGCTTTTGGAAATCAGAATGTGTTTGGCAGCCGCCAATCGGAAAGTCTTTCTGCAGAAGGACTGACTTCAGCTTCATATAATATCATGAAGGAAGTGATAAAATATCCTAAGATTGATGCTTATGCAAATGCTTATTCTGAAGCCCTTTCCGTAAAAACTCAGCTTGATTATGCCGACAGGCTTGGGATTACCAAACTCTTTATTGCTGTACCCATTGCAAAAAATATGGCTCAAACAGCAGATGGTTTTCTTTCATATAATAATCTGGTAATTAGTTTAATGAAGAAATATCCGGATCGTTTGACCGGACAATTTACCCTTCATCCGGCTTTTTACAAAGAGTCAATTGAGGAAATGAAAAGATGTATTGATCTGGGTATGGTTGGAATGAAATTATATAATCAGGTTAAGATTAATGATCCTTTATTTTACCCGGTTATTGAAAAGTATATTGATTACAAGATGATTATTCATGTACATGGCGAAAGTCAGCTTGGCGTAGGTGGTTACAGAATGAAATATGATGTTAAGAATACACCGACTATTTCTGTTCCTGAGGAGTTTGTAGAGATTGCAGCAAGGTATCCTGAGGCTATGTTTCAATATTCTCATATTGGTGGGGGAAGCGATTGGGAATATGCCTGTAAAGCATTTAAAAATTCTTCGAATATTTATGTGGATACGGGAGGTAGTAATAATGAAGAAGGAATGATAGATTTCGCTGTTCAAAACCTTGGTGAAGACAGAGTGTTTTTTGGGTGTGACGGTTCTTATTATCAGGGTGTCGGTAAAATTCTTGCTTCCGGTTTAAATGAATCACAGAAGCGAAAAATATTTTTTGAAAATTATAATAAGATACTTAAAAAGTCAGGGAAAAACTTAGAAGTATAGTATGGCTTTTAATCATTTTCTTTCTATATAACATGACCTATGTTTAAATCAATCAACCGCAGAAAATTTGTGTCAGGCACAGCCCTTACTGCAGCCGGTATTTTGTTGGGCAGGAATCTTGAGGCTATGCCCGTTCATGAAGTGGAACAAACGGAATCAGTAATGGCACCGTCCGGATATGATATCATGAAGGATGTTTTTAAATACCGTAAAATAGACGCACATGCACATGTTTATTTTACAGCAGATAGTCCGGGTACCCAATTGGATTACGGAGAACAGCTGGGCATAGAAAAGCAGGTGATATCGAGATATCTGAGCGTTTTTCCCGGAACACCTGAGCAGTTCAGGGAATATAATGATCTGACGATCAAAGCTATCAGGAAATATCCTGATCGGCTTTTAGGAGGATTTATTTTGAACCCGGCCCATAAAAAGGAGTCGCTTGAAGAGATACAGCGGTGTATAGATCATGGAATGATCGGAACCGGAGAACTCTATTATCAGGTTAAACTGAATGATCCATTATATTATCCTATAATAGAGAGGTTGATTGACCTTAAGATGATTATTCATTCGCATGCTGAATGCCAGTTGGGCGTTGGTGGCTACCGGATGAAATACAATGGAAATAAGGCATCTAATACTTCAATTCCCGAAGACTTTGTCGAAGTTGCAAAGCGCTATCCTGAAGGGATCTTTCAATATGCCCATATTGGTGGTGGTGGCGATTGGGAGTATGAGTGTAAACTATTCAGGAATGTTCCTAATATTTATGTTGATACTTCGGGAAGTAATAATCAGGAGAATATGATCGATTTTGCAGTTGAGCATCTGGGAGAAGACAGACTGTTCTTCGCGTCAGATAATAGTTATTACCAGAGTGTAGGAACTGTATTGTCATCTAATCTTACGGATAGTCAGAAGCAGAAAGTCTTTTTTGATAATTACAATAATGTATTGAAGAGAGGAGGAAGAAATGTTAATTGACATCAATGCCTATGTAGGGCACTGGCCGTTTCAGCAGCTGAAATATAACACATGTGAAGCCTTGCTTGAGCGAATGAATAAATTTGGAGTGGATATTTCTGTCATCAGCAATCTGAATGGTATTTTCTATAAAAATACCCAGTCTGCAAATGAAGAATTACATACCAGTTTAAAATCGAATAAGCGCTTTAACGGACGATTTATTCCTTTTGCAGTAATTAATCCGATATATGCCGGATGGCGGGATGATCTGGACACGAGTATTCGTAAAATGGGGATGAAAGGAGTACGTATTTACCCTAAATATCATGATTTTGATATTGTTGATCCCTCCTGTATCGAACTGGTAAAAAGGGTTCGTGATCATGGTTTACCGGTGGCGTTTAATATACGTATGGTAGACAGCAGACAGCGCTCATGGATGGATGTTGATTATGTTGTGGGTACGGCAAAGGGAGAATGGACACTGAAAAATATCTTACCTATTATAAAGGAAGTCCCGGATGCGAAATATATGATCCTGAATTATGCAAATGGAGCTGTGTTGAATGCTGAAGAAATGAAGCTGATTAAAAACACAGACCTTTTGTTTGATACTTCGGGAAGGGCAATCACCAATATGGCCGAATCGATCAAGGCTTTTGGCAGTGATAAGTTTGCATTTGGTACACATTCCCCGATCCTGGATTATCTCACCGGACAATTACGGATAGAATCGATGAGGGAAAATGAGGCTGATGAGAATACCAGGGAATGGGTAAGATCGGAAAATGCTAAGAAAATGTTAGCCATATAATTGATATTCTTAATCTTGTATGGTATAATTTTCAGCTGCAAATTATAAGCTATACTTTTATGATTTTGGATGATTATAAAGAAGCTGAATCATTTGGGAGTCTTAATCATATCCCGGCAGAATTTAGGTCTATTATAAAAACATTGTAAACTATTGAATTAGTGTTAACTCGAAAAATATTTTTATCGGCGGTTTTACTGCTGATCTTTCAGGTAAAAGTTTCATCTCAAACGAAAGAAGAACCGGTAGTTATATCACTTAAGGCCATAACTGGGTTACAATATGATCAGGTGCGATTTAGTGTGAAACCGGGTGCAAAGGTGAAACTTACTTTAACCAATAGCGATGATATGTCGCATAATTTGGTCTTTACACTTCCCGGAAAAAGACAGGAAGTTGTTGATGCAGCTTTAAAATTAGCTGAAAAGGGGGAGTCATTAAGTTATATACCACAGCTTCCTTCGGTATTATGGTCAATTCCTGTTATATCCCCGGGCGAGAGTATGTCTGTTACATTTACAGTGCCTGAGAAACCGGGAGTGTATCCCTTTGTATGTACGTATCCCGGCCATGGTTTTGTAATGTATGGAGCAATGTATGTTACTGATGAGGCTCTGCCTCCTTTAAAAGATGATCTGAATATACCGCCCAATCGCAGAGTGGAAAAAGGAAGCATGGCAGGACATAGTTCTCATTCAATGCCATCTCATCCCTACAAAGATGTACCACCATATTTGTATCGGACTTTCATTCAGGATTCTGGTCCGGCTGCTATTGCGGTAAGACTTCCTCAAAGTTTATCTTATTTCTGGGATGCGGGCGAATGTCGTTTACGCTATGCTACTTCAGGCGAATTTCTGGATATGAAAGAGTTGTGGGCAGGTCACAAACAAGCTGTTGCTAAGAATTTAGGTGTCGTTTTTTACAGGGATAAAACTGAATATCCACTACGAACAGGTAGTCCGGGGAATATTCCTGAAGTTCGGTTTAAAGGATATAAATTAATAAACCGCTATCCTGAGTTTCATTATCAAATCAATGGTATTGATGTATATGAACTGATTAAGGAAAAGACAGATGGTCCAGGTTTGTTGAGAATTTTTAGAATGCCAAAGGCAAACCAAAACGTTTGGTTTGTTTTCAGTCCGGATGACGGTATAGATTATACATTTTCAGAAGGTAAATTATCTGAAGGAAGACTGGAGCTGAGTTCTGCCCAGGCCAGACAGTTTACTGTAAGCATGACAAAGAAGAAGGGAGGATCGTTATGAGACTGTTATCAGGAATATTTTTATGCGTTTTGTTTCATAT
The DNA here is from genome assembly GCA_041652175.1 of Pedobacter sp. Taxonomy (GTDB): domain Bacteria; phylum Bacteroidota; class Bacteroidia; order Sphingobacteriales; family Sphingobacteriaceae; genus Daejeonella. The sequence goes on along the minus strand of JBAZHY010000181.1, from coordinate 810 downwards.
TTTCGGAAGTTTCATAAATGATGCCAATGCGCAGAATACACAATTAACTTCTTCTTATACAGTTGAATCCATCAGTATGCCCGAAGGGCTTAGTGCAGAGGTGGGAGCTATTGAATTTTTACCGGATGGTACTTTGGTTGCCTGTTTTCTCAGAGGTGAGGTGATGCTTTATAATCCCAAAACAAAAAAGTGGAAATTATTTGCTGAAGGCTTACAGGAACCATTGGGGATTTTACCGCTAAGTCGTTCTGAATTTATTGTGATGCAGCGCCCCGAGCTGACCCGTATCAAAGATCTGGATGGGGATGGGCAAGCCGATTTATATGAAACTGTAACTGATGAGTTCGGAATATCTGGTAATTATCATGAGTTTAATTACGGACCTGTAAAAGACAAAAACGGTAATCTGTTCATAGGCCTTAATTCAGCATCATCAGGTGGTGGTATTTTGAAAGAAGTCAGAGGTACACTTGATTCAACAACGATGAAGCAAAAGGGACAAATGTTTTCTCCGGTTCCTTATCGGGGATGGATTATGAAACTTACCCCGCAAGGGAAATTGATTCCTTATGCCAGTGGATTTCGCTCGCCAAATGGTCTTGGGTTTGATCTTAAGGGAAATTTATTTGCCACGGATAATCAGGGCGATTGGGTAGGTACAAGTCCTTTGTTCCATATACAGGAAGGTAATTTTTATGGACATCCTTCTGCATTGGTTTGGAAAAAATCATGGAAAGGTGAAAACCCTTTGACACTACCGGTAGAAAGACTCGATAGCATGCGTACTAAAGCAAGTGTTTTGTTTCCTCA
>JBAZHY010000180.1:0-4998 GCA_041652175.1 Pedobacter sp. | reverse complement strand
CAACGCTTTCTGGATGATGCTAATGTAAAAGCAATTTTTGCAGCGCGCGGGGGTTATGGAACAGTCCGAATAATCGACAGGCTCGATTTTAGCAGTTTCAGTATTCATCCGAAATGGATTGTAGGCTTCAGTGATATTACTGTTCTTCACAGCCATATTCAGGCTTTGTATAAAACTGAAAGTATCCATGGACAAATGCCGCTTACCATTCCTGAGGGTTCAGAGGTTTCACTCGAAAGTCTGAGGAAAGTTTTATTCAATGAGCCTGTAGAATACAGTTACAAAAGTAATGTTAAGAACAAGCCCGGTAACAACAGTGGAATTTTAATTGGGGGTAATCTTACTCTCCTTGTCATGATGTCAGGATCAATATCTGAGCAGGACTACACTGATAAAATTTTATTCATTGAGGACGTAGGTGAATACCTGTACTCAGTTGATAGAATGATGTGGAATCTAAAGCGTTCGGGTAAATTAGACAATCTTAAGGGTCTTATTGTCGGATCATTTACAGAAATGAAAGATAATGACATCCCATTCGGATTAAATGCAGAACAGATTATTATGGAACATGTGAAAGAGTTTCACTATCCTGTTTGTTTCAATTTTCCTGCAGGTCATATCACTGATAACCGTGCATTAATTTTAGGGAGAAAAGTTTCAATACAGGTGGAAGAGTATGAAGCAAAGGTAATCTATTCAAACAATATCTGCTGATTCAGAAATTAACCATCAGAGCTTAGGGAAGGCTCATTCATCTGATCAACATTATTTATAAACAGAAAAAGCAGATAATATCTGCTTTTTCTGTTTATAAAGGTCAGGAAATATTATCTCCAGCCTCCGTTTGAAGTATTTGTACCATCCGCTTTAGCAACCGTTCCAAAAGTATAGAAAGGAGGAGTTAAACCCATAGTTTGCTGAGTTTTGGCAGGAATCGGTAAATGCAATGGCGTACCTTTCTGTAAAAGATCCCTTTTTCTCATTTCAAAGAACTGTAAACCAAAACCGGTTGTATATAATTCAACATGGCGTTCATGATGAATGGCCTGAATCACATTAGCAGATAAAGGAATAACGTCTGCCATCTCACCGCGGGTTTTACGGGTACCTGCATTGATAATAATTGCAGCACCTATAAGATCAGCAGTGTATGCCCTTGCCTCAGCTCTCAGCATATCATTTTCAGCCTTCAAAATCTGTGGCTTAGGACCAACAGCTGCAACATACATTTCATCATATCTTTTATTTCTGTAAGGAGAATAATGATAATAACCTCTGGCAGCTTGAAACCATTGTGAACCTATATATTCAAAATCCTTCTTTAAACGCTGGTCGATCGGATTTGTAGATTCAGCAGGGTAAGGAAAAGTCGGACTGTCAGTCCAGTGCTGAGGCATGGTTGGATCCATCATGTTTACCACATAATTATCTGCTACACCCCATCCCTGATAAACAAGATAATCACCTGCTTCATCATACCATTTAGCATATCCATCCTGAATCACAATAAAGTCAGAAGTAATACCTGCATCAGCATACGTTTTCACTTTTGCCCAGTTCACAGCAGCAAGCTGGCTTTTATTACGCGGAGTATAAGACATAACTCTCGCAGCATAAGTACTTGCAAGCTTCTTGAATTCAGCACTTGAATAATCTTTATCAGTACCTAACCATTCTTTTGGAATAGTAAAGGTATTAGATCCTGCCAAAGCAATTGCTTCATCAAGATAAATTAAAGCTTGTGCAGAAATTGCAGTATAAGGATCTGCTGCATCTAAGGTTGAGCCTTTAGCAGGAGTTTTTTCATCCACAATAAATGCTTTGTCAAAAACCATTGCAAGGTTACCATAACCAACGCCCTGCGCAAATTTACACATTGCCTTGGCCCTTGGGTTTCCTGCACCTGCAACTCCGATATTTACTCCATCATTAATTGCTTTTAATACATCAGAAGCAGTATTAATAGCTGAATACATATTATTCCATAAATTAAGAGTAGAAGACTGGTAACTATAAGTTGGAGCATTGTTCCAGGCATTGTTACGTGGTTCCCATGACATATCCCTCATTCCGAAGTTACCCCATGAGCATGAAACGTTATCAGAAGCAGTAGCCAGCATAGGCTGAACACCGCTACCCATATGCTCACCATTATATATAGTGTTATACAATCCTGCAGTTAAGTTTTCAAGTGCAACACCATTGGAGAATACTTTATCAAAATCAGGCTGATTTAGGTTTTCGACCTTCAGCAAATCCTTTTTACAACCCTGCACCAAAAACAAGGTCAGTGCGATTGCATATATATATTTAAATCTTTTCATAATTCTTTTTATTTAACTGATGTCTTAGAAATCCATTGATAATGAGAAAGCATAGTTTCTGAAGTTCGGATACTTATAAGTTCCATCATATGGTTGTCTTAAACTTCCAACCTCAGGATCATACCCACTATAGTCTGTAAAAGTAAGCAGATTACGACCTACAACTTTTGCAGTTATCCCCTTAATAACGCCACCAAAAACATTCAGGCTCTTTAATGGGAAAGTATATCCTAAAGCAACTTCTCTCAATTTCAGATAGGTACCATCCTCAACCCAATAACTGTTTGGAGTATTGACATCATAGAAATTTAAGAAATAATCATAAGCTTTCTTTTCTCCCTGAGGCACACCTGCCATATCCATCTCAGGATTTCTCAGATCCCTGGTTAACCATTGACCTTTTGCATTATAGATATCCCCTCCTTTTTTAAGATCAAGCAGGAAATAAAGAGTAGCTCCTTTGTATTTGAAGGTATTTGATAATCCCATGTTAAAATCAGCATTACCATCACCAATCTTTGTAAACAGGTTTGCACCCTTTTCGTCTAACTGCTTAATAGCTTTCTCAGCAGTTGTACCCTGAGTGCCTTTAGCAATTACAAAACCTCTTGAGTTTACCTCATAATCGGCAATTGTTTTCCCTGCAGGTAACTGCTTAGCCATCTGATCCAATGATTTTACCCAGGTATGACCATACATTGCACCATAGGTTTCATTTTCCTTAACATAGAACATCTGCTGTCCGCCACCATCGGTTTCACCGAAAGTATATGCAGGAATTGGAAGATTGGTTATTTTTTGCCTGATTCTTGAGAAAACCAAATTAGAACTCCATGAGAAGTCTTTCTTTTTCATCCAGTTAGCTCCAAGACTAAATTCAAAGGTCTTACTATCAACAGAACCTGCATTCTGAAATTGCGATGTAAAACCATTATTCAGGAATCCTAATAATGGAACATTCAGGAATTGATCATCTGTTGTAGACTGGGCATAAACGGCCTCAAAAGTATAGTTCTTAAGGAAATCAACATTCAAGCCAATCTCAGTCTCAGCAGTTTTTGAAGGTTTCAGATTTACATTCCCTTTCTGAAGGGCAGAAGCAGAACCATTACTTAATGTAAAGGTTTCGTACTGCCATGCAAAACCCGGACGGATACCGGCGGTTCCGTAAGCAGCCCTGACCTTTAATTCATCAATTCCATTAATCTTTAAGTCCTGAGAAATACGATAAGCTCCTGAAACCCTGAAATAAGGATTCCATCTTTCTTCAGAACCAAATAAGGATGAACCATCATAACGGAACATTCCGTCAAATAAGAATTTATCTTTGTAATCAAGACCTAAAATTGCAAAATAGTTCTGAGCCCTTTCAGTTTCATCATATGAACCGGCATCGTTAATTACGGCAAAATTATCATAGGTTGGAATACCATCTACACCAAATTGTGATGATAATACCTGATAATTCTCAAATCTGCGGTTTTCATACAGGTAAGAAAGTTTTCCTTTAACTGTTAGATCACCAAAGGTCTTAGCCATATTGATGGTAGCCTGAGTATTCTGACTGTTTCCGGCTTCTGAATAATCCTGAAGACTTCCATTAGTGTATGACATACCATTAGTCGCAGCAGTACCTCCGGTTGGAGTCCAGGTATCCTTTGGATTATACAAACGGTATCGGTAATTGCTTCTTTCAATAGAATGCGACAAGTCGACATTAGCCCATGATGTAAGTCTTGCATTCAAAGCAAAATTTCCTACCCAGTTGAATTTCTTGTTATTTCTTTGTGTTTTGTAAAGATTATACAAAGGGTTAACCGTTTCACCACTCCAGTGATTCATACGTAAATAATACGGCTGACCATCAGGATTGACCTGGTTAAGGTTAATATCAGGCTCTGCTAATGCAACATTGAAGAAAATTGAACCTGTAGATCCCGGATACTGGGTTGTGGTATTAATTAATAAGTTAGAAGTACTGAATTTTAACCAGGGAGCAATCTGCTGATCTACGTTAAAACGGAAGTTCTGTCTTTTATAACCATCAGTCATTGCAATTACTCCCTGCTGGGCATTGTTTTCAAATGAGGCATAAATTCCGGTCTTCTCAGTTCTGGAAGCCATAGACACGAAATTTGAATAGTTCAATCCGGTATTAAAGAAATCTTTCTGCTGATTACGGGTTATTCCGTATGGATTATCCATATAGTGATCAGCTTTAGGAGTTCTGTTACCGGTAATCAGCGGACTGTATCCTGCATCACGGTAACCAGCAGGATAGGTAACTCCCTGATACTTGGTGAAAGTACCGACATACTGTTGATAATCAGACGCCAAAGCAAATGGATGATGAGTAGCTAAATCTAAAGTATTTGCAATCTCCTGAACACCCGCTTCATTTCTGATATTGATTTTTACTGCATTCATTCCGATGCTGTTACCTCTCTTTGTAGCGATGGCAATCACACCATTACCTGCTCTGGATCCATAAAGAGCAGATGCAGCGGCCCCTTTTACAACTTCCATTGAAGAAACATCATCTGCATTGATATCGGCTAGTGATCCTGTAAAAATAACCCCGTCAATAAGAATAAGTGGTCCTGATCCAACATTGTTCAGGTTGTTATCTGCCCTTAACTGGATATCAATACCACCTCCTGGAGTTCCACTT